>JBFMGS010000020.1:21995-37715 GCA_040752635.1 Bacillota bacterium | reverse complement strand
TGAACGCGCTGATACGGCCGGTCCTGATCATCCTGTCACTGCCGCTTCAGGTGCTGACGCTCGGGCTGTTCACTTTCGTCATCAACGGGCTCATGCTGTGGCTTGTCGCTCGTATAGTGGGAGGGTTTTACATAGCAGGTTTTTGGCCGGCGGTGCTGGCGTCCATATTGCTTTCCATTGGCAGTAGCATTCTCAGTTTCCTTGTGCGGGATCGGGCGCAAGGTCGGTAAAGGGCTCGGACACCCACGCTCTGAGTTCGCGCTCTGAGTTGGTGCGCAGGAGGCCGTTGGTTTTTGCCATCGACTGGGATGACATATCCTAGATTCAACGAAACCACACGGGCTTGAGGGCACCCAAGCACACCGTTTTGTGGGCGTCTTTGTTAGTAGCTGAAGAAAACCAACAGTCTCGCGCAGGAATACCCTTGCCTTACAGCAGGTTGCCAGTGCTTGAGTGAAAGGCGGGGTTTGTGTATTGAGAACCAGGCTGAGGTGTGGGTGGCCCTTTGGATGGGGTGATGGACATCGGAGTGAAGCTCGTTGCGATTGATGTTGATTTTACGCTGATAGGCACGGACCTGAAGATCGGTGACCGCCCAAAAAACGCTGTGAGAGCCGCCGTGAGGGCGGGCTGCGTGGTTACGCTCGCAAGCGGGCGGATGTTCCGGGCAACGGTGCCGTTCGCTGAGGAGCTTGGGATCGACGCCCCGCTAATCACGTACGACGGCGCGCTCATCAAGACAGCCGGGACACACGAGGTGATCAGCCACCGGCCTGTCCCCCTGGAGCAGGCCAGGGAGGTCCTCTTCTATGCACAGGCCCGGGGCCTGCACGTCAACGTGTACATCGATGATGTACTCTACGTGGAGCGATACAACGAAGAGGCGTTGTCGTATATGGCTCACGCTAAAGTGGATGCCGCCACCGTCGGCAACCTCGCGGATTTCGTGACCGAGCCTCCCACAAAGCTCCTCATAATCGCCGCGGAGGCGGAGGTGGACAGGCTCCTGCCCCGGGTTAAGGCGGAGTTCGGCGCACGCCTGCACGTGGTGCGCTCGATGCCCCGCTTCATCGAACTGACAGCCGGCGGGGTCTCCAAGGGAACCGCGCTGGCCATACTGGCGCAGCGGCTCGGCGTCCCGCGTGAAGAAGTGATGGCCGTCGGCGACAGCGAGAACGACATCTCGATGCTTGAATACGCCGGGGTCGGGGTCGCCGTTGGGAACGCCCAACGCCACGTGAAAGAAGCCGCGGACTACGTCACTGAAGGTGAGAGCGGCGACGGCGTGGCAGAAGCCATCGCACGGTTTGTCCTGGCGTCGCCCGCTTCGGTCTAGCGCCATAGGCGTCGCTCGCCATAAACTGGTGATTTGGGAGGAATCCTCCGTTTTCTTGTAGAATCAGGATAACGAGGGAATGCTACAAAGGATCTCCTATCCTGGTATCTCACGGGGAAGGCGGAGTGGCTGTGACACAGAACAAGCCGGCGCCGGCAAGGCAGCGCGTGGCCGATCTGCGTGTGGGACACCCTGTCAGAGGCGTGTTCATGGCGAAAGATAAACAACTGGCCAGGTTTTCATCCAAACCCGGGCGATATCTTACTTTCACCTTGTTCGATAGGACCGGCGAGATAAAGGCTATCGCCTGGGATGAAGGGGAGAACATCTACACTTCGTTCGAAGATGGCGACATCGTTCTTGTGGAAGGGAACGTGACATCTTTCCGGCGCTCGCTGCAGGTCACGATAGAAACGCTCAAGAAGTGCAGGCGGGAGGATTACACGCTTTCGGATTTCCTGCCCCATACCGAAAAGGACGTCGATGTACTCATGGCAAACCTCCGCCAGGTTGCTACATCGCTTGCGAACCCTCACCTTCGTCGCCTGTTGCTCGCTTTTCTTAGCAGCCCGGAGTTCGCTGCAGCCTTCATGGAAGCCCCTGCCGGGAAAGCCGTTCATCACGCGGTCATAGGCGGTCTTATAGAGCACACGTCCAATGTCGTTTCGCTATGTGAATCCGCTGCGCGGCTCTATCCTGCCATAGACCGGGAGATCCTCATCGCGGGGGCCATACTCCATGACATGGGCAAGACAGTCGAGTATACATATGATGGCCCCATCGACATGAGCGATGAAGGAAAGCTCATCGGCCATATCGTCATAGGCGACCACATGCTGAGCGAGCGCATTGCTGAGATCGATGGGTTTCCTCCCGAGTTGGCCCTGCAGCTCCGTCACATGATCCTCAGCCACCATGGCCAACTAGAATGGGGTTCGCCCAAACGCCCAAAGACGATCGAAGCCTGTGCTTTGCACTTTGCAGACAACCTCGACGCGAGCGTCGCCCAATTCTTGCAGATAATAAAGTCCAACGCCGACCCGAACGCGAGGTGGAGCGCATACGAAGCGCGCCTGGGGCGGCAGGTCTACCTTGCAAGGACGTCCCCGCTGCCCGCCGGAGCGGCGGAGGATGCCGGTTGGGCCGCGGACGGCGACGAAGACGGCGCTTGAATGACCGGCGCGGCGCTGTGCCACGGGCAAGCCTCGGTGGGCGCCGTTTCTGCTTTGAAGATTTCCCAGCGAGTATTGGGACACGCGGGTGTTGCAAGGTACCCTGTCTCGTGGCAGATCTCGCGCGATACGATCCCCGCAGGTCGCCGAAATGCCGCTTTCGGCCTTCCCGCGAGGCCTCTCTCCACGAACTCGGCCCATATAGGAGCCGCCGCGGCGCCGCCCGACCTGGCAAGCGGAGTTGCGGGGTTGTCGTAGCCGATATAAACCGAGCACACCAGGTCCGGGGTGTACCCGACGAACCAGGCGTCAGTGTAGTTCTGCGTGGACCCCGTCTTGCCCGCGGCAGGGCGGGTCACCCTGTCTGCAATGTCCGCGGCAGTCCCCCATTTGCTGATGACCTGTTTGAGGATGTCGGTGATCATGAAAGCGGTTCTGGGGTCGAGAACCTGCCTGACCCGGGGCCTCTCGCGAAAGAGCTCTCGCCCGCGCCTGTCTCTCACGGACACGATGAATACGGGCTCAACCCGTTTCCCGCCGTTTGCGAACGGCGCGAACGCCGCCGCCATCTCAAGAGGCGTGACCTCGGAGGTCCCGAGCACAAGCGAGAGATGGGGGCCCAGGCTGCTCTTGACACCCAGGCGCCTGGCGTATTCAATGCCCTTCTCCGGCCCCAACATGCTTGCGAGGTGCACGGAGACCACGTTGCACGATACGACCAGGGCCTCTCGTAAGGTAAGCTGGCGAAAATGGTACTCGAACTTGCCATAGTCCGTCGGGACGTAGGGCACCCCGGCCGACCAGAACGTCAGCGGCTCGCAGGCGAGCGTTGTGGCCGCTGTGAACCCGCTATCGAGCGCCGCGGCGTAGAAGAACGGCTTGAACGCGGATCCAGGTTGTCTCTTCGCGTAAACGGCCCTGTTGAACTGGGTTTCGTGAAAGCTCCTCCCACCGATCAGCGCCCGCACGTGGCCGTTGCGGGGATCTATCGCCACCAGGGCCCCCTGGGGCTGGATCGGGGTGCCCGGTAGCACATCCGACGGTGCGCCAGGAGGTGTAAGAGCATCAAGCTCGCTTCCGAAAGCCTTCTCCGCGGCTCTTTGAAGCGTGAGGTCGAGAGTCGTGTAGACTCTCAAGCCGCCCGAGTACAGGAGGTTCCCTCCGTCCCCGAGGCGGCGGAGCACTTCCTCCATGACATAGTCCACGAAATACGGCGCTGCGCGAATCTCTCGGGTGCCGAGCCCCACCAGCCTGACGGGCTCCACCGTCGCTGCACGCGCCTGCGCCTTCGTGACATAGCCTGCAGCGGCCATCCTTTCCAGCACGATCCTCCGGCGCTCGAGGGCGGCACTCATGTCACGATAGGGCGAGTAGTAGAAGGGCCCGCGCGTAAGGCCGGCTAGCATGGCGGCCTCGCCCAGCGAGAGGTCTTCGGCGTTCTTTCCGAAGTAAAGACGGGCGCCCGCCTCAGCCCCGTATGCCCCATGGCCGAGATACACGAGGTTAAGGTAGCGTTCGAGGATTTCGTCCTTGGAGAATTTGAACTCAAGGTAGAACGTGAGTAGAAGTTCCGCGACCTTGCGTCCGATGGTGCGCTCCGGCGGAAGAAACATGTTCTTCGCCAGTTGCTGGGTGATGGTGCTCCCCCCTTCGACGATCTGCCCGGCGCGGATGTTGCGGACGAGCGCCCGCGCGATCCCCACCGGGTCGATGCCCGGATGTTTGTAGAAGCGGGCATCCTCGACGGCGATGACCGCCTGGCGAAGCGGTGGCGCGATACGCGAGAGCGGCACCTCGATTCTGTTGCCTGCCACGGTCGAGGTGATGGCTTCGCCGCGAATGTCATAGAAGACGCTCCCGACCTGTTTGCCAGGTACCGGTATCAGCCGGACGAAGCCGAAGGTCACGAGAACCACAACGGCCGAGACGATTATGACAGCTTGAGCGCGTTGGTGGCGCAGGCTTCACACCCCGCTTGCCGGGCTAGAGTCGGTTACGCGACAGTAGTATGTCCTTCCATTTCGGGAAGGAAAAGTGCGACGCGTATAGTATAGAATCAGCCATGGATTGGTACGTAGTTGTTAGAAGCTGTTAGAGGAGGAGATGCTGTAGTGGTTAACATCGAACTTGTGAAAAGCCTTGCTCTCAAGACGGACTCAAAGATCGTGATGCTCGTGGTGGACGGCCTTGGGGGGCTACCCTATCCGGACACGGGGCTCACAGCCCTCGAGTCAGCCGACACCCCGAACCTGGACGACCTTGCCGCGAGGTCCAGTTGCGGGCTGGTCGAGCCTGTTGCGCTCGGCATCACGCCCGGGAGTGGCCCGTCGCATCTGGCCCTCTTTGGGTACGACCCTTTGAGGTACGAGATAGGCAGGGGCGTACTGGAAGCCCTCGGTGTAGGGCTTGAGCTTCAGCGCACAGACGTTGCCGCGCGGGGCAACTTCTGCACCGTCGATGAATCCGGGATCATCACCGACAGGCGCGCTGGAAGGATCCCCACGGAGAAGAACCGCGAACTCGTGGAACTGCTCCGTCCTGTCAGAGTGGATGGCGCCCAAGTGATAATCGAGCCGGGCAAACTGCACCGCTTCGTGGTGGTGTTCCGAGGCGAGGAGCTCTCCGGGGAGCTAGAAGACACGGACCCGCAGCATGTCGGTGAGCCGCCGAAGCAGGCCATACCTCGCACGCCAGAAGCTGCTCGCACCGCCGCTGTAGTTAACGAGTGGCTTGCCAGGGCGCGACAGGCGCTCCGGGGCCAGCATCCTGCCAACATGGTGCTGCTGCGGGGCTTCGCGAAGCACCCTGACATACCAACCATGTCTGAAGCTTTCAAGCTGGCCCCGGCGGCGATCGCCACGTATCCCATGTATCGCGGTGTGGCGAGGCTTGTCGGCATGGAGGTGCTCCCAACAGGGTCTACCATTGCCGACGAAGTGAAGACACTCAGGGAGAACTTCCAGACGTACGACTTCTTCTATGTCCACGTCAAAGACACTGACAGCGCGGGAGAAGATGGCAACTTCGCCCGCAGGGTCGAGGTGCTGGAAGAGCTGGATCGCAATATACCTGCGATTCTGGAGCTTCAGCCCGACGTTCTGGTAGTTACGGGAGACCACTCGACGCCGGCGGTTCTCAAGGCTCATAGCTGGCACCCGGTGCCGTTCCTCCTCTTCTCCAAATGGGCTCGGCCAGAGGGCGTTCGGGGCTTCGGCGAAGGCCGCTGCGCGGCTGGAAGGCTCGGCACGTTTCCTTCGCTTGGCGTGCTACCGCTTGCGATGGCAAACGCGCTCAAGCTGGCCAAGTTCGGGGCGTAGCGCTGTCGGGCGTTCTTTCCACGGCTTCCTCCCTGGTTGATGTTACGAAGACAATCGCCGCTTCGGGGGGTGCCGGTGTTGCATTCGGTGCTGAGCAAATTCCAGCGCCCCGTCATGCAATCGCCGGCAACCCCCCGTGCAGTGTTCATATGTTTGAAGGCGGGGTAAGCCTTTCGCAATGAACATAACACCATGCAATACCAGGCTTCGCAGCCTTGCATAGGTGTGCGCAAACGTATACTATATAGTTGTGGCAGAGGCTGCAAGCGGATTGGATCCAAGGGGGAGGCCCATGCCGTTTAACTTCAGCCTGGCGAGGTTCGCTGAGAGCCTTGCCAAGATAGACGCGATAGAGGCCGTCAGCGCAGTCGCAGATATTCTCATCGTGGCGTATGTAATCTACAAGATACTTGTGATCATCCGGGGAACGAGGGCGGTGTCGCTGCTCAAGGGCATCGCCGTTCTCTTTGTTGCCACGATGCTGAGTAACCTGCTGGGCCTTCGAACGGTGTACTGGTTGCTTCAGAAGACCATCACCATGCTATTCGTCGCGCTTCCCATAGTGTTCACGCCCGAACTTCGAAGGGCGCTCGAACAGATCGGCCGCGGGAGCTTGTTCGCGGGTCCCCTCGGATTCCTTGAGAAAGAGGACGCCCTGAAGCTCATCGCTGACGTTGCGCGCGCCTCTGCAGTGATGGCCAGGGACAAAGTCGGGGCCCTCATCGTCATTGAACGCGAAACAGGCGTGGCAGAGCTCATGGAGACAGGAATAAGAGTCGATGCTGTGGTGTCGGCGGAGCTTCTCATCAACATATTCATGCCGAACTCTCCACTCCATGACGGAGCAGCGATCATCAAGAGGAACAGGATCGTGGCCGCCGGCTGCTACCTACCGCTTTCCGAGAATCCCACAATCAGCAAGAAGCTGGGAACGAGGCACCGTGCAGCCCTTGGTCTATCGGAGCAGTCCGATGCCATCGTCATAATAGTCTCGGAGGAGACAGGGGTTATCTCGCTTGCGCTCAACGGCAAGCTGACGCGCTACCTCGACGAGGGCGCGCTGAAAGATAAGCTTGCAGCGCTGCTTGAAGCAGGCCGGGCCCGGCAGGGTATCCCCGGGTGGTTAAGGGGGCATGCGATGTGAGGCTCCCGATCCCGCGTGACATTCACCTCCGGGTAGCGGCGCTCCTTCTTGCAGTTGTGGTGTGGTTCGTAGCAGGGGCTGACATCAAGAAAAGCCAGGGAGACGTAGTTGAGAGGATCGTTGTCGCGGGGCTTGAAGTCCGAGGGGTCGCCTCCAATCTTGTGGTTACGGCGAAACCCAAAGACGTGGAAGTTCGGGTTCGGGGTCCAAGACAGGTGGTTGAGACTCTCGACGGGTCGAAGGTCAGAGCCTACGTTTCGGTCGCAGGGCGTGGGGAAGGAGAACACGGAGTGAGGGTGCAAGCGTTTGTACCAGAGAGCGTCCAGGTTGTAGAGCTCATGCCTGCGAGCACCATCGTGACCGTGGACACGGTGGTCGGACGGGATCTCCCTGTTTCCGTGGCTCTCATAGGCTTCCCGAGCGACGGGTGCGTACTCTCAGCGCCGAAGTCCACACCTCGGTCTGTTACAGTAGCCGGCCCCAGGACTAAGATTGAGGCTGTGAAAAGCGTGCTCGCGCAAATCGACATCTCCGGCGTAACTGCGGAGGTTTCGAGGGACATCGCAGTGGTCCCTGTTGATGCTGGCGGCAAGCCCGTCGAGGGAGTGAGCGTGTACCCTGCGTCCGTGCGTGTCATCGTTCCTGTTGAGGCAAAGCCGGAACCGGAGCTTCCGCCGCCGGAGGCCGGTCAGCGAGATCTTTCGCAGCATAACACGGTCCGTAGTGTGACGCCGTCGTCTCAGTCTCAGTCTCAGTCTCAGTCTCAGTAAACGGGGTTGCTCCAAACGAGGCTGCTCCTAGCCTGAGAATTGCCCGGTTGCTGCCAGGCGGGGCATTCCCATTTTCCCACTTCTGCGGCTTCTTGCGGCGACGCCAGCGGGATATCTTGTTGACCTACTAACGAGATCCGGGAGGAAGAGAAATGGGTAAACTGTTCGGGACGGACGGGGTGCGGGAGATCGCCAACGGCCCGCTCTCTCCTGAGCTTGCGTTCAAACTGGGGCGCGCGGGAGCCGGCGTCATTGCCAGGAGGCAGGGCGCCCCTACGATCGTGATAGGGCGGGACACGAGGATCTCCGGGGACATGCTCGAGGCTGCGATGGCCGCGGGCATGATGTCGGTTGGCGCCCGAGTCCTCCGGGTAGGTGTGGTGCCCACGCCGGGCGTGGCCTTTCTCACACGGGACCTTTGCGCCGATGCAGGCGTTGTGATCTCGGCCTCTCACAATCCCGTCGAATACAACGGCATCAAGTTCTTCTCGCGCGACGGTTTCAAGTTATCTGATGAAGACGAAGAAGAGATCGAACGCCACGTCCTGGATGAGCAGGGTAACCCAAGGTATGGCACATCTGACGCTTTCCCCCGGCCCACAGGCTGCAATGTGGGGAAATCGGTGGACGTGCAAGACGCACAAGACAGGTACGTGGAGTTTGTCAAAGAGACCGCGAACGTGACCCTCGAAGGTCTCAAGGTGGTCGTGGATTGCGCCAATGGAGCGGCGTCTGCGTATACGCCGAGAGTGCTGAGGGAGCTTGGGGCAGAGGTCTTCTCCGTAAACGATAACCCCGACGGTACTAACATCAACGTGGACTGCGGGTCTACTCACCCCGAGGCCGTCGCCCGCGCCGTGCTCGATCTCGGCGCCGACATAGGCCTCGCCCACGACGGCGACGCCGACAGGCTCATCGCGGCGGACGAGAAAGGCCGTATAGTTGACGGAGACCACATCATGGCTATATGCGGCCTTTACCTCTTGCGCAAAGGGAAACTACCTAAGAGCTCGATTGTGGCGACGCTATACAGCAACCTGGGACTTGTGAAGGCTTTCGAACGCGAGGGCGGCTCGGTCGTTCTTGCGAAGGCCGGTGACAGGTATGTGCTCGAGGAGATGCAAAGGAGCGGCATTATGCTGGGTGGCGAGCAATCAGGCCACATCATCTTCCTCGATCGTAATACCACCGGGGATGGCATCATTACGGCGCTCGCCCTTCTCTCAGTCGTGCGCGAAACGGAGAGGCCTCTTTCCGAACTCGCCTCATGGATGCAGACTTTCCCCCAGGTTCTTGTGAACGTGAAAGTGCGCAATAAGGGCGGCCTCTCCGACAACCCCCTCATCGGCGATGCCCTGGCACTGGCGAGGGAACGCCTGGGCGCTGACGGGAGGATATTCGTTCGGCCCTCCGGCACCGAGCCGGTCATCAGGGTGCTCGGGGAAGGCCCTGACCGCGCGGGCGTGGAGGATGCTGTTGGAGAAGTGGTGAAGGCGATAAGCCTGGCTCTAGGGTAACCGCGTGCGACTGTATCCCGGTAACCACCATGGCGCCGGGATGTTCATTTGTGTCCTGAAAGGAGCAGGATCATGTGCGGAATAGTCGGCTACATTGGCGGGCGGCAGGCTACGCCCATCCTCCTCGATAGTCTGAAGAAGCTTGAGTACCGGGGGTACGATTCCGCCGGGATAGCAGTGTGCCACGGCGGAGCTATCGAGGTCAGGAAAACCGAGGGCAGGCTCTCAAAGCTGGAGGCGCAGCTTAACGGGGAGGGCCCTCGCGGTTCGGTGGGTATCGGCCATACCCGGTGGGCTACACACGGGAGGCCTTCCGACGTAAATGCGCATCCCCATAGCGACTGCAAAGGCGAACTCGCGGTGGTTCACAACGGAATCATCGAGAACTACCTGGCACTGCGTGAGTGGCTCGAGGCAAGGGGCCACGTCTTCAGTTCGGAAACAGATACCGAGGTGTTGCCGCACCTCATCGAGGAGTACTACAGCGGGGACCTGGTGAAGGCCGTGAGGACGGCGCTCGCGAAAGCACGCGGGTCCTTCGCGATTGCTGTCATATCGCGGCTTGAGCCCGACAAGATCGTCGCTGCGCGCAAGGACAGCCCTCTTATCATAGGGCTCGGAGAGGGCGAGAACTTCCTCGCGTCAGACATCCCCGCTGTTATGGCCGCAACCAGGAACGTCCTGATCATGGAGGACGGGGAGGTTGCGAGTGTTACACAAGACAGTGTGGCGGTCCAGGACCTTGATGGACACACGGTGGACAAGAAAGTGGTCCACATCAAGTGGGACCCGGTTATGGCAGAGAAGGGCGGATACGACCACTTCATGCTCAAGGAGATCCGCGAGCAACCGAGGGCCATCCGGGATACGCTCACGGGGAGGATCGATAGGGCCGCGGGCGCGGTCACTCTCAGGGAGTTGCCCCTTTCCTCCGAGGAACTGGCGCACATTGAGAGGATTTTCATAGTCGCCTGCGGTACTGCCTACCATGCGGGCCTCGTGGGCAAGCGGCTGATCGAACGACTCGTAAAGATTCCCGTCGAAGTGGACGTTGCAAGCGAGTTTCGCTACAGGGACCCGATGGTTTCCGATGCGGCCCTTACGATCATCATAAGCCAATCGGGAGAAACTGCTGATACTCTGGCCGCGCTCCGGGAAGCGAAGAGGCGCGGCTCGCGCATCGTCGCCATCACGAATGTGGTGGGAAGCTCCGTAGCGAGGGAGGCCGACCACGTCCTCTACACCTGGGCGGGCCCGGAAATCGCGGTGGCGTCCACGAAGGCGTACATCACGCAACTCGTGGCGCTTGCGCTTGTAGCCACGGATCTCGGAAGGCGGCGGGGCGTGATATCTCGTGACGAGGAGCAGGAGATCGTGCGCGAGATGGAGAAGCTTCCCATGTACGCTGAGGAGATATTCTCCCGCCACAGCACGACTATTCGCGACCTGGCTGCGGACCTCTCCCAGGCGGAGGACATATTCTTCATCGGCAGAGGGCTTGACTACGCGGTCTCCATGGAAGGGAGCCTCAAGCTCAAGGAGATCTCGTACATCAACGCGCAGGCGTACCCGGCCGGGGAGCTCAAGCACGGCACGCTCGCCCTCGTGGTGAAAGGGGTGCCGGTGTTCGCCCTCGCAACCCAGAACGATGTTTACGAGAAGATGCTCAGCAACATCAAAGAGGTGAAGGCGAGGGACGCCACCGTGGTTGCCCTGGCCATTGACGGCGATGAGGAGATCCGTAAATCCGTGGACCACGTAATCCACATCCCGAGGACGAGCCCGTACTTGACACCCGTGCTGGCGGTGGTACCTCTACAACTCTTCGCGTATTACGCTGCTGTGGCGCGGGGCTGCGATGTTGACAAACCCAGGAACCTCGCGAAGAGCGTTACGGTTGAGTGACATGAACCCCGGACGAGGGAATGCGTAGTTTAGGCGTTGGCTTGGCAGGGCGGTGAAGGATTGGCAGGCGGCGCAGGAGTGATAAAGGGGATAGGCGTAGATATCGTAGAGGTGGATCGCGTCCGCGAACTCGTGGAGCGCAAGGCGGATAGGCTCGAAGGGCGTGTATTCACGGCTGCGGAGTGCGATGCTTGCAGAGGAGGTCGCTACGACAAACTGGCAGGGCGGTTTGCCGCCAAAGAAGCGGTGTCGAAAGCCCTCGGGACCGGCATATCCGGGATCGGCTGGAACGAGATAGAGATCGCTGAGGAAGCCTCAGGGAAACCTTACGTGCGCCTGGTCGGTCGGGCCGCCGACCTCGCTTCGAGTCTCGGCGTCACCGCAGTGGAGGTCAGCATAGCGCACACCGAGAGTGTTGCCATCGCCTTTGCCGTTGCCATCGGGGGTGGAGAGATTGAAGGTCGTAACTTCTGACCAGATGCGCGAGATTGACACAAAGGCAATCGAGGAGATCGGCGTTCCCGGTGTGGTGCTCATGGAGAACGCCGGCAAGGCCGTAGCCGATGCCGTGAAGAGACTCCTTGAAGAGACGGCCGGGCGCCGGGTGTGCGTTTTCGCCGGTAAGGGCAATAACGGCGGTGACGGGTTTGTCGCCGCTCGCCATCTTGTGAATTCCCAGGTCAGGGTCAAGACCTTCCTTCTCGGCAAAGCCGGGGAAGTTCAAGGCGACGCCAGGGTCAACTTAGACATCCTGACGCGCATGGGCGTTGATGTGGAAGAACTCGGCCCTGAGGACCTCCACAGGGCTAGAGTCGCGGTGTCCGTGTCAGATGTGGTGATCGACGCGATTTTCGGGACCGGTTTCAAGGGCGAGGTTGGGGGTTACGTCGCGCAAGTCATCGATGCCATCAACGAGTCCGGGCGGCCGGTGGTGTCGGTGGACGTGCCGTCCGGGCTCGACGCCAGTACCGGCAAGGTTGGCGCAGTTTGCGTCAGGGCCAGGTACACTGTGACCTTCGGCCTCCCCAAGGTTGGCCTGCTTCTATATCCTGGTGCAGCTTACGCCGGGGAACTGGTTGTTGCAGACATAGGCCTCCCGAGGGCCTTCCTGGTAGATGACAGGCTCAAGCTGAACCTTGCCATAGCCGAAGAACTCAAGCACTGGCTTCCCGCTCGCGTTGCGGATTCGCATAAGGGGACGTTCGGCCGGGTCTTCGTGGTGGCCGGATCCCAGGGTATGGCGGGCGCCGCTGCTCTTGTCAGCCTTGCGGCGCTCAAGGCCGGTGCGGGCGTAGTCACCCTGGGCGTCCCCAAGAGCCTTCAAGACATCATGCATGTGAAGCTTACGGAGGTCATGACCCGCGCTCTGCCTGAGACTGAATCCGGGAGCGTGTCCTTGCAGGCACAGGCGCTGCTGGACGGCGCTTTGCGGAGCGTAGAGGCTCTTGCCATCGGGCCAGGCCTTTCCATGCACAGCGAGACCGCCCAGCTCGTCCGCAACGTCGTCATGACAACCTCTGTGCCCACTGTGATTGATGCAGACGGACTGAACGCTGTAGCTCAAGATCCAGGCACGTTGAAGACTTCGAAGGCTCCAATCGTGCTCACGCCCCATCCCGGCGAGATGGCCAGGCTTACGGGGCTCGCTGTGCAGGAGGTCAAGCGAGACCGGCTCACCGTGGCCCTCAAGGCGGCGGCCCAGTGGGGCAAGGTTGTGGTCCTGAAGGGTGCACGCACTATAGTTGCTGATCCCTCGGGGAAGGCGTACATAAACCCCACGGGGAACCCCGGCATGGCTACGGCGGGAAGCGGAGATGTGCTCACCGGCGTCGTGGCTGGCCTCCTCGCCCAGGGGCTTGGCCCGCTTGAGGCTGCCGTGCTGGGTGTGTACGTGCACGGGCTTGCAGGCGACATTGCGGCGGCGAGGTGCGGCCAGATGGGTCTCGTCGCCGGGGACATCCTCGATAACGTGCCCGAGGCGCTGGTCAGGCTGGCGGGGGAAAGGGGTGAGACGAATGTGGGAAGGCCTGCAAGACAGGCCCACCGTGGCTGAGATAGACCTCGCAAGCATAGGGCACAACATCGGTGCGATCCGCAAGAGGATAGGCCCAGGGCCCGAGATTATGGCGGTAGTAAAGGCTGACGGGTACGGGCACGGCGCGGTCCAGGTCGCGACCACGGCTCTGACGAGCGGTGCTACGTGGCTCGGGGTTGCACTGGTCGAGGAGGGTATAGCGCTGCGCAAGAGCGGGATAATCGCCCCGATTCTCGTGCTCGGGCAGCTTTTTCCAGGCCAGGCCCGGCGTGCGCTCCGCTACAGCCTGTCCTGCACGGTCAGCACGTATGATTTCGCCGAAGCTCTGTCAGTCGCAGCAACTCAGGAGGGTAAGAAAGGCAAGTGCCACGTAAAGGTTGACACAGGCATGGGCCGGATAGGCGTGCCGCCCCGGCAGGCGGTGAGCTTCGTGAAGCGCGTCGCCATGCTGCCCAACGTCGAGGTTGAAGGCATATTCACTCACTTTGCCACTGCCGACCTGGATGACAAGACTTACGCGCGCGAGCAACTGTCCAGGCTCATCGACGTGATCGAAACTCTACGAAAGGCGGGCGTGGAGATTCAGTTTCGCCATGCGGCTAACAGCGCAGCCTGCGTGGACATGCCGGAGGCCTGGCTGAACCTGGTGAGACCGGGGATCATCATATACGGGCTGTCTCCGTTCAGCACCCAAAGGTTCCAGCAAGTTAAGAAGGAAATGGACCTGCGGCCTGCGCTCTCCCTCAAGACAAAGGTCTGCTTTGTAAAGAGAGCCCTTGCAGGAACCCCTGTCAGCTATGGCGCGACTTACACGACGAAAGAGGAGTCCGTGATAGCCACCCTCCCGTTAGGATACGCGGACGGGCTCTCGCGAGGGCTATCAAACCGGGGTGAGGTAATCATCCGGGAGAGGAGGCTTCCCATAGTAGGCCGGGTATGCATGGACCAGTGTATGGTTGACGGGGGCGACCTTGACATCGAGGTGGGAGATGAGGCGGTTCTCATCGGGAGCCAGGGGAGAGAGACGATCACTGCGGAAGAAGTCGCCGATAAACTGGGCACGATAAGCTACGAGGTGGTCTGCGCCATCAGCAAGCGCGTGCCGCGTGTCTACCTATCGTCGCAGGCATAGGGTTGTGCCAGTGAAGAGGTGTTTTGGGTTGTCCGAGTTTGATGTCGTAGTGTTAGGGGGAGGTCCCGGTGGGTACGTAGCAGCAATCAGGGCTGCTCAGCTGGGGCGGTCGGTGTGCCTTGTTGAAAAGGACCAGCTTGGCGGGACATGCTTGAACAGAGGTTGCATTCCAACGAAAGCTCTCGTGGCAAGCACGCAGGCTCTTGAGGCGGCAAAGCGCATGGGCGAGTTCGGGGTCGAGACGAGCGGCGAGGTGCGGGCGCACTTCGACAAGATGGTCCTGCGCAAGAACCAGATAGTCTCGCGCCTCCGGGCGGGCGTAGGTTTTCTTCTTAAGAAGAACAAAGTCACGGTGGTGGCAGGTACCGGCAGGCTCATCGGGGCAAGGACCGTGGAGGTAGACACGAAAGACGGCCCCTCGCGGTTCGAGGCTCGTAACATAATCGTGGCAACCGGCTCGAGGCCTGTGATATTCCCGTCGTTTGGCTACAACGGCCGGACCGTCATCACGAGCGACGAGGCCTTCGACTTCCAGGACGTTCCCGAAAGTCTACTTATCGTTGGCGGAGGAGTCATCGGTTGCGAGTTTGCGTTCATTTTCTCCAGCCTGGGTAGCAAGGTTACAGTTGTTGACATAATGCCGACAGTGCTCCCCATGGAAGACCCCGACTCGGCTGCCGCGGTCGCGGCTTCTTTGAAAAAACATGGCGTGGAGATGAGAACTGGCGTCAAGATCGAGAGCATCGCTGGGGAAGGCAGTGACGCTGTGGCTTTGCTGGACACCGGCGAGCGCCTCGCCGCGTCAAGAGTGCTCCTGTCTGTGGGGCGCAGGCCCAACTCCGAAGGCATCGGGCTTGAAGAGGCTGGCGTTGAGACTGGCGAGAAGGGCGAAATTCTCGTGAACGACCGGATGGCCACGAACGTCCCTGGCATCTACGCTATAGGTGATGTGGTTGGCAAGGTCATGCTGGCGCACGTCGCCTCCGCCCAGGGGATTGTGGCGGCGCACAACATCGCCGGGGGTGACCGGCGCATGTCATACAATGCCGTGCCGAGCGCCATATTCACTTCGCCGGAGGTGGCGAGCGTCGGGCTGAATGAGCGGAAGGCAAGAGAAGAAGGCTTGGACATCAGAGTAGGGAAGTTCCCGTTTACGGCGAATGGCAAAGCCTTGACTATGGGAGAGACCGATGGCTTCGTGAAGGTGATCGCCGATGCTGGCACCGATCGGATCCTTGGAGTCCACATAGTCGGCCCCCACGCCACGGAGCTCATTCCAGGACCCACGGCGGCGGTCCAGATGAGAATGACAGTCGGGCAGTTCGCCAGAACCATACACGCGCATCCCACGCTGGCCGAAGCCATCGGCGAAGCCGCCGAGGGCGTGCACCG
>JBFMGS010000020.1:0-21895 GCA_040752635.1 Bacillota bacterium | reverse complement strand
TATTCTCTCCGTCGTCCCCTTCAGTCTCAATTCCTCCTGCAATCTGTCTGGCAGCGCCTCACGCCTGCCTGCGGCCACCCGCGTCGGAGGACGAAGGCTAGCCTAACCTGTAGGGTGGCAATATGCAGCGGCAGTTCGGTGATGGTCGCAGGGTAATCCGCAGAGATGTCGGAATTGTATGCGTCGCCGCAAGATTGCAGTGGGCGCTGCAGGATTTTGTGCAGGGCTATAGAATACGTGCCAGTAAGGCCGGGGGCAGACTGCGACGTCCAGCCTGCCCTCATTCATGCCGGAGAGGGGGTGAGTTAAGTGAAGAGGTCAAGGCTTGTACTCTATATATTCGTGGGGTTCCTGCTGGGAATTGTAGCAGGGCTCGTCCTCGGGCCGAAGGCGGAGTGGCTCAAGCCCTTCGGGACGTTCTTCATCAGGCTGCTTTCTATGCTCGTGGTGCCTCTCATCTTCAGCACCCTTGCCGTTGGGGTGTCAGGCGTCGGAGGCATCAAGCTGGGCAGGATGTTTGCGAAAACCCTCTTCTACTACTATGCCACCGCTATATGCTCCGTCATCATCGGACTTCTCCTCGCCAGTGCTTTCCGGCTCGGCGTGGGCTTGAGCCTGGGGGAGCTTGCGAAGGTTGAGCCTAAGTTGCCACCACCGTTCTCGCAGGTGCTTCTCGAGATCGTGCCAACCAACGTGGTTGACGCCGCTGCGCGTGGCAGTGCCCTTCAAGTCATATTCTTTGCCCTCATATTCGGCGTTGCTATGGGCATGGCTGGCCAGGCCGCCGAGCCCATCAAGAAAGCGATCGAGGGGCTTGCCGAGGCTATGTACCGCGTGGTGGACATCGTCCTCTACTATGCTCCACTGGGGGTATTCGCACTCATAGCGTGGACTGTGGGGAACTTCGGCGCAAGGGTACTGGCTCCTTTCGCTGTTCTAATCTTCGTTGTATACCTGGGATGCGTTATTCAGGTAGGCGTCGTGTACTCGGCTTTCCTAAGATTCCTGGGCGGTATAAGGCCGCTGCGTTATTTCTACCGGATCCGCGAGGCCGCTCTCGTTGCGTTCACCACGTGCTCGAGCTCGGGAACGCTGCCTGTGACCATGAGGGTTGTCCAGGAAACAGGCATCTCCAAGGCGACCGCCGGGTTCGTGCTTCCTATGGGCGCCACGATCAATATGGACGGAACCGGCCTTTACCAGGCGGTATGCGCGGTCTTCCTCGCGAACGCCTTCGGCATCCACCTGGGGATTGGCCAGTACGTTATGATCGCTATCACCGCCATTCTGGCGTCCATCGGGACTGCGGGTGTGCCTGGATCCGGCCTCATCATGCTCACTATGGTGCTCAGCGCGGTGGGCGTGCCTCTCGAAGGACTGGCGCTCATCGCCGGCATCGACAGGGTGCTTGACATGGCGCGTACATGTGTGAATGTTGTTGACGACACTGTCGCTGCAGCCCTCGTGGGCGTCACAGAGAAAGAGGGCGTCGATCCTGACATCCTGGTGCAGCGCGCCCCCGCCGCGCGTGCGGTCAAGGCGTAGGGATGCGGGCTTGTAAGTGTATATCCGTGCGATGGTACGGGGCCGGCTGTATATGACAGCGGCCCCCTTTCGTTGTCCTCACCTGTTCGGGGGATTCGAGAGGAACTGACGCCCTCCTCCGTAACAATACGCGCGAACCCGGGGTTCCAACGCTGCTGCGGGGCTAGTAACAAAAGGAGGTGGCCTGGTTGACACCTGGGCTTCGCGAGGTCTGCCTCTTCGCGTTTTGGATACTTGCAGCCTGGTGGGCGCTGTGGGCGGCCTTGGCCTTTACGACCGGAGTGCGAATTCTCTTCGCATTCATGATCGCTGTTGGCGCGGTTTGGGGCTTGTACGCATTTAACGCAGCCGGAACGGCCTCCTTCGTCCTCCTCATGCTTGTCCCCGTTATTCTCCTCCCAAGGATGCCGCGGGTCATTCCTGAATACCAGCGAGGAGTGTTGTTCCGCTTTGGCAGGTTATCCGGACTCCTCAGGCCCGGTCTCAACGTGGTCTTCCCTTTTGGTATAGACAAGGTCTGGATGGTCGATCTGCGTACGTTTACGATCGATGTTCCCAGGCAGGAGATCATCACCCGCGACAACGTGCCCGTTGTGGTGGACGCCGTCGTCTACTTCAACGTGTTCGACCCGGTGCTCACAGTGACTAGAGTGGCGAACTATGCGCAGAGCACCACGCTTCTAGGGCAGACGATCTTGAGGTCGGTCCTGGGCCAGCACGACCTGGACGACATGCTCACAAAGCGTGTGGAGCTAAATGAGGTCCTGAGAGACTTGCTCGATCAGGCCACCGACGCCTGGGGTGTAAGAGTCTCCAGCGTGGAGATCAAGGCGGTTGAACTTCCTGAGAGCATGAAGCGTGCCATGGCAAAACAGGCCGAAGCCGAACGGGAGCGCAGGGCGAAGGTCATATCCGCGGATGGGGAGTTCCAGGCGTCGGAAAAACTGCGTGACGCGGCGCAGGTCATTGCGAGGGAGCCGGCCGCCCTTCAACTTAGGTACCTGCAGACCCTGGCCGAGATCGCAGTAGAGAGGAACTCGACGATCCTTTTCCCGCTACCCATGGAGATCCTAAAACACTTCGCAAATCAATCAAAGGACAGACCTCCGTAAACGGTGCATAACGTCAACTTGCGTTCATAAACTTGGCAAGTGCGGGGAATCCAAGGAAACCACCCTTCCCTTACCGTATACAGGGTACGGGCCAGACATATAATAACCATAGCCGGGGAAGGGACGTGATCCTGGTGGAAGTCGTCGCCATTGGAGTGCAGGATCACACAGATTCCGTCCGTGACAGGCTCGCCTGTAAGGTCAGGATGCTGTGCGACAAGGGAATCCAGGTTGACATGACCGAGAGGTCCACAGGACCTCTCACATTTCTATGCCTCAATCTGCGCGACCCAGGTCGCGGTATCCCGGCCAGCCAGCGCGACATAGTTCGCTACCATGTAGCCAGTGCTGTGGCGGATGCTATCATCTTAGACATACAAAGAGAGCTCGTTGCCAAGACCTTACAGGAACGGTATCCTTATTTTGACGAGGCGGAGCGGCAGAAAATCGCCACGTTCGCGTCTGGCATCATGGATCACCAGGGCGCAGAAGGCCAGGTCGAACCGAAGCCTGCCGTTCACCGTCGGAACAACATACTCTTCAAGATTCTGGATTACCTCGATACTAATAGCAGTCTCGTGCTCGAGGGTTTCGTGCGCTTTCGGCTGAAGAGTTACCTCGAAGAGATCCGTACGGCCACCGAGGCCGCGGTTGACGACTATATGATCGAGCGCGAATACAATGAATTCATCAGACTGCTCAAGTATTTCGTGGATATCCAGGAGCCAAAGATTGACGAAGTTCACGTGGTGGTCCGGCCGGGGGGGCTCTTCAGGCTTCTGGACAGCAACGGCGCCGTCATAGACAACGATTACCTGGAAGGGATCGCTCCCGACCTTGCTGATAACGAGGTCGACTACGAAGACCTGCTCATGAGCGCGCTCATCACTGTGTCTCCGAGGAAGGTCACTCTCCACCTCGGTGGCCGCCGTGGCGTTGCCGAGACCGTCCGCAGAGTATTCGAGAACCGGGTGTCGATATGCCCGGGCTGCCATCTCTGTGATATGCACCACGCGAGGGCCCACGCACCCGCAGGTAGCCACACTGACCAAAACTAGGACGGCCGCCCAAGACTCGAGCAGCCTTTCTACGTGCGGACTCCGTCGCTTTCCAATACATACACACAGTCCTTAGCGGACACGTAGCTCTGCGGGTCAGAAGTCATGGGAAAGTCCTGCGGGTGCTTGACATGCAAGCGCCCCTTTCCTATAATATCCGTAACAAGCGCTTCTTAAGTTACGCAATGAGAAGGACGAGTAGGCGGAGCGACCGAAAGAGAGCGGGAGCAGTCGGCTGAAAACTCCCGCCGGCGACGCGGCGCCGAAGACCCCCTTTGAGCTTCGCAGCGAAAGCAAGCTTCACGAGTAGCTAGTAGCTGGCGACGGCGGCGCACCCGTTATCGTGCATGTTGAGAGGGCGTTTGGCAGGCTAACTCCTGTCAGGCGCCAATCAGGGTGGAACCGCGGGAGCAGCCCCCGTCCCTGGAGCGTTTCCAGGGCCGGGGGTTTTGTGTTTGACAGCAGAGGGGGATGGTACAGGTATTTGGTCTGTCAAGGATAAACTGGGCGGTGCTTCCTGCCTGAATCTAAGTCTGGGGGCATCCGCACCGTACAAGCGGGGGGACTTGAGAAATGGCGCAACCGGTCAGTGAAGTGAATGACGCGAAAGTATCCATTGATCTGGACTCAGAAGAAAGCCGCGAAATCTTGCGGCATTCAGCCGCCCATGTCCTGGCCCAGGCGGTCAAGAGACTTTTCCCCGAGGCCAAACTAGCGATAGGCCCGGCCATTGAAAATGGGTTCTACTACGACTTCGACAAGCCGGAGCCGTTCACCCTGGAAGATCTCGGACGTATCGAGGACGAGATGCGAAGAATCGTCCAGCAGGACTTTCCCATAGTGAGGGATGAGGTTCCACGTGATGAGGCCCTGAAACTCTTCAGCAAAATGGGGGAGCCTTATAAGCTCGAACTTATCGAAGACCTGCCCGACGGGGTCGTGAGCGTCTACCGGCAGGGAGAATTCTTGGACCTCTGCCGCGGCCGACATCTTGCCTCAACCGGCGAGGTCAAGGCGTTCAAGCTCCTTAGCGTTGCAGGCGCGTACTGGCGCGGCGACGAGAAGCGCAAAATGCTCCAGCGTATTTACGGGACTGCCTTCCCGACCCAGGCCGAGCTTGAGGCTTACCTGAAGCTCCTCGCAGAGGCCGACAGACGCGACCACCGCAAGCTAGGCAAAGAGCTTGACATATTCAGCTTGCACGAGGAGGCCGGGGCCGGCCTGGTCTACTGGCATCCGAAAGGTGCCATGGTGAGGAAGATTGTGGAGGACTTCTGGCGCGAGGAGCACTTAAAGCGTGGCTACCAACTGGTATACTCGCCCCACATCGCCAAGCGCGACCTCTGGGAGATATCGGGCCATTGGGGCTGGTACCGGGAGAACATGTACTCGCCCATTGACATCGATGGCGTCGAGTACCTCCTTAAACCAATGAACTGTCCTTTCCACATCCTGATGTATAAGACCCGCACGAGGTCATACCGGGACCTGCCAATAAGGTGGGCCGAACTCGGGACGGTTTATCGCTATGAGCGCAGCGGGGTCCTCCATGGCATGCTCCGCGTGAGGGGTTTCACCCAGGACGACGCCCATCTCTTCATGCGTCCTGACCAGCTCGAGGATGAAATCATCGGGGTCATCGACCTCATGCAGTTCATGATGAAGTCTTTCGGATACAAGGACTATGATGTCGAGCTCTCGGTGAGAGACCCGGCCAACAAAGAAAAGTACGTCGGGTCCGACGAAGTATGGGATCTTGCCGAGGGTGCGTTGATCGCCGCGTTGAACAGGGTGGGTCTGTCGTACACCAGGATGGAGGGTGAGGCCAAGTTCTATGGACCTGCAATAGATGTGAAAGTGAAGGACGCTCTCGGCCGCGGCTGGCAGGGCCCCACCATCCAGGTAGACTTCAACCTGCCTGAGCGGTTCGACATCGAGTATATCGGCGAGGACAACGCTCCTCACCGGCCGGTGATGATACATCGCACCGTGCTTGGATCGATGGAACGGTTTGTGGCCGGCCTCATCGAGCACTATGCAGGCGCTTTCCCGGTGTGGCTCGCGCCTGTGCAAGTCCGTGTCATCCCGATAGCAGACCGACATGCCGACTACGCGAGGGATGTCGCAAAAAGCCTTATGGAAGCGAGGGTCCGCGTCGAGGTGGATGACCGCAATGAGAAGATGGGATACAAGATCCGTGAGGCGCAGCTCGAAAAAGTCCCGTATATGCTCGTGATCGGTGATAGAGAGGCGGAGCAATCCTCAGTATCGGTGCGCTCGCGCAGCGAAGGCGACCTCGGCGGCATGTCGCTTGCCGACTTTAAAGCGAGGATTTCTCACGAGGTTGAAGAGAAGGTGCAGAAGATCTGATGTGAAGAGGGCCTACCTGGAAAGCTGGATGATCCGAATGTGGGAAGCCCCACGCGCGGGATGATGTAATGAGCACGATGTAAGAAGAACCAACGCGAAAAGAGGGCGATGCAAAAAGCCAAAAAGCCCAGACCGATTGACCGAGGTCAGGCATTGTGCTATACTGGAAATTGCTATGGAGCGGCCGCGCAGGCGGCAGGCAGTAGCAGTCCCAGCAAACGCGAATGTGATAGGTTTAAGTAGAAGCCGTCTGCTTCTCACCTTGCGGCGCTTTGAGTGGCGAGCAATCGAGCCGGGCTGCCGGCAAGGTCAGACGATATCTCAGCCTGCGACGTGGGTGCGCAGGCCGAACGATGATGTTGTTGCTAAAGCGGGCGGCAAGCCCGCTTCTTATTGTTCCTCGGCGCCCAAGGACCGGGGACAAAGAAGTCCAATAAGTCAATACATTGGGGGTGAGGCGCAATCGCCAAAGATCTAAGGGTGAACGACGCGATCCGGGCACGAGAGATCAGGCTGATAGACGAGAATGGGGAGCAGCTTGGTATCATGGTGGTCAGAGAAGGCCTGAGGATCGCAGCGGAGAGGGGTCTCGATCTTGTTGAAGTCGCGCCGACTGCAAAACCGCCGGTCTGTCGCATAATCGACTACGGCAAGTACAAGTATGAGCAGGCGAAGCGCGACAGAGAGGCTAAGAAAAAGCAAAGGATCATGGACGTCAAAGAAGTGAGGATGACTCCGAAGATCGAGGGCCACGACTTTCAGGTTAAGGCCAGGAATGCTCTGAAGTTCCTTCAGGACGGGGACAAGGTCAAAGCTACGGTGAGATTTCGAGGCCGCGAGATCGTTCACGCTGACATCGGGCGAGCGTTGCTTCGTGACCTTGCCGAAGAGGTCAAGGATTACGGGGTTATCGAGCGGGAGCCCAGGGTTGAGGGCAAGCACATGATTATGATCCTGACTCCAAAGCAAACCAGTTAGGTCGCTTGCAGCAATATGAGCCGGCACTTCGCCCTGGTGCAGGCTGAAAGGAAGAGAGACGAAAGTGCCAAAGGTGAAGAGTCATAGCGGCGCCGTCAAGAGGTTCAAGGTCACTGCCTCCGGCAAGATCGTGAGGCATAAGGCTCATGCGCGCCATAAGACAGGCAAGAAGTCGGCCAAGGTAAAAAGGTTCCTTAGGGAGCCCGTGGTGCTTGCGCCTGGCGATGCGGCGAAGGTGAAGAAGCTTCTTCGGCTTGCTTAAACGGCCGGGGTGGCCCGGGCCGAACCTGAGGAGGAATCGATATGCCTAGAGCAAAAGGCGGATTTGTAACAAGGCGACGACATAAGAAGATCCTGAAGATGGCCAAAGGGTTTACCGGCGCGAAGAGTAAGGTTTTCCGGCGCGCCAATGAAGCTGTTATGAAGTCGCTTCAGTATGCGTACAGGGACAGACGCAACAAGAAGAGGGACTTCCGTAAACTGTGGATCACAAGGATCAACGCTGCTGCGCGTATGGAGGGCATCTCTTACAGCAAGTTTATGGACGGCCTGCACAAGGCGGGCATCGATATAAACAGGAAGATCCTTGCCGACCTTGCAGTTAACGATCAGAACGCGTTTTCCGAGCTTGTAAAGATCGCGCGGGGTAACGCTGGCGGTGGTCAGTGACATCCTCCCCACGTCTATAGGCGGAGAGTTCTCGACTAGGGACTTACGAGGCTGGGGTCTGACGGTACGAAAGGCAATGTCCTTTGCCCCATCTGGCCGGGGAGCAAACCTCCCCGGTCTGGGCCTTTTAGTGGGGCCGGGCCGTGTCAGATGGCCCTTGCTGCCAGGCGCTTGACCCCTCGAATGCCAAGGGGGAATATGGTGGTGCTCCCTGCACACGACGAAGTCGGGAGTGCCTTCGCTCAAAATGATTGTGACAGTGGAGATCACCAGCCGTCATAATCCGAGGATCCAGGAGGTAAGGAAGCTCAAACGCCGGAAACACCGACTTGCCAGACGGCTGTTCTTGCTCGAGGGTGTCCGGAGCGTTGAGGAAGCGGTGGATGCTGGGGCCAGGGTCTGTGAGGTCCTGGTAACCCCACACCTTTTTCGATGCCCCAGGGGGAAGTCCCTGTATGAGCGACTCGTTGCCCGAGGAGCCCGGGTCGTTGGCGTCACCGATGAAGTCCTTGCATCGGTTTCAGACACTGAGACCCCTCAGGGCATTGTGGCTGTGGTGGACATCCCTGATCAGGAGCTGTACCTTGGGGGTAACCCTCTTGTTATCGTGGCGGACGGGATTTCCGACCCGGGCAACCTGGGCACCCTGGTCCGCAGCGCCGCAGCATTTGGGTTTGCTGGCGTCGTTCTCTCCGGTGGTACGGTTGACGTGTATAACCCGAAGTGTGTGCGCGCGACCATGGGGAGTGTGTTCCGGATACCGATAAAAGAGCTGGCGAGCGTGGTAGATGCTATTTCCTTTCTGAAAGGATACGGGCTTTCTGTGGTCGCTGCCGATGCGAGAGCAGAGATTCCGTGCCATGCCTACGATTTCACATCACCTTCGGCGATCCTGGTGGGCAACGAGGCTCGTGGCCTATCTTGCGAGGCTCTGGAGCTTTGTGACGCGAGGGTGCAGGTTCCCATGCCAGGTAGCGCCGAGTCCCTCAACGTTGGTGCTGCGGCTGCCGTTCTAATGTATGAGATGGTAAGACAAAGGGAGGAAGCCAAAGGAAGGTTGTTGCAGGTCGGGGAGACGCTGTGATATAATGGGGCCGCAAGAGTCTGACCTAAACTCTTGAAAGGGCGTGGTTCCCGGATGTTAGGTGCTGACTTCTTTTGGCGGCTCTTTGAGATAACTGGATCCATTACAGCGTACTTGATTTACAGGATGCTCGTGACTCAGTGATGCTCCGGGACTTCACGGTTCACGGTACATACAGAGGATTGGCGATTCGGTGGATTAGGAATTACGGCTTGGCAGGAGTTCGGCGATACGCGTTGAATCGAAAAACTCGATAGAATTCAAGACAGGCGATGACGGAGAAGAGTAAGCGGGATGATGCCCCAAGGGAGGGTGCGTCGGAGACTGCGAGCGCACCCGGGCTGGCTTCCGCCAAAGTTCGCTTCGGAGCCGCAGGCTGAAAGCGTAAAGGCTTGGCGCGTTTCGCGAGTAGGCTGTGCCGGGTCCCCGCCGTTATACGGGGAGGGCATAGGCAATATGGCCCGTGCCTAATAATGAGAGGTAAGGCCTTGCCTTCACGGCAGACCTGCCAAGAAGGGTGGTAACGCGGAGCCACGGTCTTCGTCCCTTGAAGACTGCGGCTCTTTTTTATCAATGGCACGTGTTAACTTGGTTGTGCGACTGTGAGGTCTCCTGGACGTGCAGCGTTGGTCATCTGCCGAGGGATGGCGTGACGAGGGGGGGAAAGAGATGAGCCGTGCAAGAGGCGCGAAGAAGAAACGGCTGGACGAACTTCTGGTGGAGAGAGGTTTCTTTGAAGATACGCGCGCCGCGCAGGGCCCGATCATGGCAGGCAAAGTGATCGTGTCCGGGCAGCGTGAAGATAAGCCGGGCGCGCTTGTGCCGTGGGATGCGGAGGTGCGGGTGAAAGGCCAGGACATGCCGTTTGTGGGGCGCGGCGGGCTGAAACTGGAGCACGCGCTGAACGAGTTCGGGGTGGACGTCACGGGAGCGGTTGCCCTTGACGCGGGCGCCTCCACCGGCGGCTTCACAGATTGCTTGCTGCAGCGGGGCGCAGCACGCGTCTACGCGGTGGACGTGGGGTTCGGGCAACTGGCGGGGAAGCTCCGCGCCGACCCGAGGGTGCTCAACCTCGAACGCACCAACATCAGCGACATCGCACCGGGCGATCTTGTGCCTGCACCCGAGATAGCAGTTATGGACCTCTCGTATCTGTCTCTTGTCAAGGCTGTTCCGATAGTCGCCCGCCTCATCGGCGGGAGAGGCGACATAATTGCCCTGGTTAAACCGCTCTTTGAGGACGCAAGGCCATCCGCGGCAGACGACCCGGGCGTCCATCGCGAGGTGCTGGCCCGGCTCGTCAGCCAGTTCGACCGGAAAGGCTTCGGAGTGCTCGGGCTCACCCGCTCGCCTGTGCTGGGGAGTTCCGGCACAGTGGAGTTCCTTATCTGGCTTTCTAAGTGGGCGGGAACTACTCGGGTGAAAGAGGTCTGGCAGGCGATTCCCGGGGTGGTGGAGGCTGCCCACAGTATCAAGCAAGCGCAAGGGGGTTTTGATAGATGCGCGACGATATAGACAAGATCGTGTCCGAAGCGAAGGCTGAGGTCTCAGCAGCACTAAGCCTGCCGGAACTCGACGAGGTGAGAGTTCGATACCTTGGCAAGAAGGGCAGGATAACCCAGTTCCTTCGCAGCCTTGGGGCTCGACCACCCGAGGAGCGCCCGGAATTAGGGAGGCTGCTCAACGAGGCAAGGGAAACCGTGGAGAACCTGCTGTCCCGCCGTCGCGAGGAAATCGTAGCGAGCGAGCGAGCGAAAGAGCTCAAAGAAGAGCGGGTGGACATCACACTGCCCGGGAACAGGCCGCCTATTGGGGCGAGGCACCCCATAGGAATGGTCTACGAAGAACTCGAGCAGATATTCGGGCGCATGGGGTTCGCGGTAGCCGAAGGCCCTGACGTCGAGCTCGATTACTACAACTTCGAGGCTCTGAACGTCCCCAAGAACCACCCGTCCCGCGACATCCAGGATACGTTCTACGTCTCCGACGACGTCGTGCTGCGGACGCACACGACGTGCGTGGATGTCCGGGTCATGAAGGCCCGGAAGCCTCCGCTCCGGGTCATCATCCCCGGAAAGGTGTACAGATCGGACGCGTCGGACCCGTCCCACCTACCGGTCTTCCACCAGTTGGACGGGTTCGCCGTGGACGAGGGCATCACCTTCGGGGACCTGAAAGGTACCCTTGCGAGGTTCGCCCGGGAGTTCTTCGGGCCGGGCACCGAGGTGAGATTCAGACCGAGCTACTTCCCGTTCACAGAGCCCAGCGCGGAAATGGACGTCTCCTGCGTCATCTGCCACGGTAGCGGCTGTCGCCTGTGCAAGGACAGCGGCTGGCTCGAGATCCTCGGGTCGGGGCTTTTCCATCCAAACGTGCTGGAGAACGTGGGTTACGACCCGCAGAAAGTGTCCGGTCTCGCGTTCGGGATGGGTATCGACAGGATCACGCTGCTGAAGTACGGGATCGACGACATCCGGCTCCTGGCGGAGAACGACATGAGGTTCAACCGGCAGTTCGCGCGCATCTGAAGCGGGCATATCTATTGGGAGGTCTCAGCTATGCTTGTCCCATACGAATGGCTAAGAGAATACGTGCCCGGCGTTCCTCCGGCGGAAGAGCTGTCCGACCTGCTTACCATGACTGGTACGAAGGTGGAGGCCGTCGCGGGCGAGGGGGAAGCCGCCGTTCTTGACTTCGATATAACACACAACCGGCCGGACTGCCTTAGCGTCTTTGGAGTGGCCCGTGAGGCCTCGGCCTCGTTTGCTCTTCCTCTGAGGCACCCCGATCTTTCGGTGCCTGAAGAGGGCGTGCCCGCGCATGAGATGGCCGCTGTCCAGATCCTTGCGCCTGACCTGTGTCGGCGCTACATTGCGCGTGTTGTGACCGGCGTGAAGGTGGGTCCGTCCCCGGACTGGATACAAAGAAGGCTTGTGGCTTGTGGGATCCGCCCCATAAACAATGTCGTAGATGTGACGAACTACGTCATGCTCGAGGTCGGCCAGCCTCTCCACGCTTTCGACTGGGATCTCATCGCCGGGCACCGCATAGTGGTCCGCCGCGCGGGGCAAGGCGAGTCCATTACCACCATCGACGGCGAGGTGCGCGAGCTTACCCAGGACATGCTGGTCATAGCGGATGCGAAGCGTCCGGTTGCGGTTGCAGGAGTGATGGGCGGTCTCGATACGGAAGTGAGCGACCAAACCACCACAGTGCTCCTCGAGTCTGCTAACTTTGACGGAGTCAGCGTCTGGCGAACCTCTCGCGCTCTCCGGATGCGCACCGAGGCGTCGGCGCGGTTCTCGAGAGGCCTGTGGCCGGAGAATGCCCGCGTCGGCATTGACCGGGCGGCTGCGCTCATCGCAGCGCTCGAGGTGGGCAAGATCTCTCCTGGGAGGGTAGACGCGTATGTACGACAGGAAGCCCCTATCTACGTGACCCTTCGCCCCCGGCGCGTGAACTATCTGCTCGGGACCGACATCCCCGCTGAGGACATGAAGGCCATTCTAATGAGGCTCGGGTTCGTCATTGAAGCGGGGGACGCTGATTCCTATCGTGTTCTTGTGCCGGACTACCGAAGAGACGTGGCGAGGGAGGAAGACCTGGCCGAGGAAATAGCGAGGATGTACGGCTATGACCGGATCGCGCCGACGCTTCCGAAGGGCGTCCCGCCTGAGACGAGGGAGGACCCCGCCAGAAGCATAGCCGCGCGCGCGGGCGGTATCCTGAGAGCCTGCGGGCTTACGGAAGTCGAGACACTGACTTTCACGAATATCGCAGCCTGTGAGGAGCTCAGGATCCCTGCGGAGGAAATAGAGAACCGCGCCGTGAAGATATCCAACCCCATCTCCAGCGACTACACGATGATGCGTACGACGCTCCTGGTGAGCCTCCTCGACGTTCTGAAAAGGAACGCTGCAAGGCGGGTGGACGACGTAGCAATATACGAGCTCGGCAAGGTTTACCTTGCGTGCCGTGCCGGCGGGACGGCAGAGGACGACGCGGCGTGCACGGAACGACAAGCCGGCGCGGACGAGGGGGGACAAGGCCGCGCCTGGGACGCGCTGTTGCCCTCCGAACAGACCAGAATCGGCCTTGCGGTTGCTGGAAGGCTCGCGGAGCCCACCTGGCAAAGCAAGCCTGCTGACGCAGGGTTCTTCGACCTAAAAGGCATCGTCGAGTCGCTTCTTGAAGGGCTTGGCGTCCGTAGTGCCGAATTCCAGGCCTTTGACCATCCATCCCTGCATCCCGGCAGAGCCGCAAGGGTGGTTGCCAAAGGCCGCAACATCGGTTTCCTCGGAGAGCTTCACCCGGAGATCCGGGAAGCAGCAGGGCTCAGGAAGCGGGCTTACCTCGGAGAGATCGACCTCGACGGGGTCCTGAGCGCAAGAGAATCCCGCGTGCAAGTCACCCAGCTCGCAAGGTTCCCCGCCGTTACCAGAGATATCGCGGTCGTCGTGGGCCCCGGCGTGGAGAGCGCATCCGTCCGGGGCGTCATAAAGGAAGCGGGGGCCGGGCTTGTCGAGGATATCAGGCTATTCGACGTGTACGAAGGGCCGCAGGTGCCAGCGGGGCACAGAAGCCTGGCTTACTCTATCACATATCGAAGCGCAGAGCGCACCCTCACCGACGAAGAGGTCGAAAAGGCTCATGCTGTTATCTCGTCGGCTCTTGCGACGAAGCTGGGTGCCACTGTGAGGCAATAGTCCTGTAGTTGCACTCCAGACCTTTCAGGGCAGGAAGCCTCCATGGATTGCCGGTGCTTGCATGGCGTGGTGTCAGGAACGCCCAACACAGCACCGGCGCCTCTTTTTGAGGCGCCGAACGCACCTGTGCTCTCCGCTGCTTCCTGAATCACCAAAATTCGTGTGAAGGAGCACCTTGTGGGAGGTAATCAAGGCAGCGTGGTAGAATTAATACGCCAGATCAGCAGACGAGGAGGGATAAGTGTGTCGTTCTTCCGGAGATGGTTGTGCCTTGCGATTGTTGTGGTGACAACGATGGCCACAGGTCAGGTTGTGTCGTCTGCAGGCGAGACCCCGAAGTACGGCGGAATACTCCATGACTATCTTGGTGCAGACCCGCCCGGCATCGATCCCCAGGTAGATACCACGTTTCTCATTTACAACCTGTCTCGCGAGATCTTCAACACCCTGGTCAGATACGAAAAGAGCAGTCTGAAGCTGGAACCCGAACTCCTGGAAACCCTTCCGACGCTCAGCCCGGACAAAAAGACTTACACTTGCAAGCTGCGTAAGGGTGTTAAGTTCCACGACGGCACCGAGCTCAAAGCGCGAGATGTGAAGTTTACCTTTGAGCGGATGCTAACCCCGGCCACAAAGGCTGCCAACACGTGGTGCATCGAGCAGATCGTGGGCGCGCAGGAGATGATGGATGGAAAGGCGAAGGAGCTTGCAGGGTTCAAGATCATCGATGATTATACGTTCCAGTTCACGCTCGAATACCCGTACGCTCCTTTCCTCTCCAACCTCGCGGTGCCCGCCATGTCCATCTTCCCCGAAGAGGCGTGCAAGAAGGCAGGGGACAACTGGGCGCTGCGCCCCATCGGTACCGGTCCGTTCAAGATCGACAAGTGGGTGCGGGACAGCATCCTCGTGCTCAAGAAGCACGCGGACTATTTCGAGAAAGGACTCCCTTACCTCGACGCGATTGAAATGCGGATAATCCCCGAGAGCGCCACGGCAATGCTCGAGTTTGAAAACGGGACGATAGATGTGACCAGCATCCCGGATAGCGACTTTATAAGGGTTACGACCAGCCCTGCGTTCAAGGACAAGATCCTATCAGGTACCCCGCTCAACATTTACTTCTACAACCTCAACGTAAACGATCCTTATCTCAAGGACGTGCGGGTCCGCCGTGCGTTTGCGATGGCTATTGACAAGAAGACCCTGGTAGACAAGGTGTTCACGGGTGGCCGGGCCACTGTCGCCAACAGCTTCCTATGCCCCGGGCTTCCCGGGTTCAACCCGAACTTCCCCGGGTTTGAGTACAACCCCGCAAAGGCCAGGGAGCTTCTGAAGGAAGCCGGATACCCGAATGGGTTCACCATTGAGGCCTGGCAAACCAAGAGCGATACGGTGCTGCGGCGCAACGAGGCGGTGCAAGCCATGCTGAAAGAGGTCGGAATCAACCTCAAGATCGTCCAGGTGGATTCCGCCACCTACAGACAGGCGCGTAAGCAGGGCAAGATACCGTGCTACTTCAGCAACTGGTGGGCTGACATAGGCGACCCCGATAACTTCCTGTATGTCTGGTTCCACTCGACCCAGTCCAAGACGTATTCCAGTAACTACTCAAATCCCAAGGTGGATGCCTTGCTCGATCGGGCGCGCAGGGTCTCGGACATGGCAGAAAGGATCGCTCTCTACCAGAGGGCTGAGGGGATCATCGTGCATGATGATGTTGCTGTCGTGCCGCTTCTTTACTACAAAGACTTCATGCTGAAGCAGCCCTACGTAAAAGGGCTGAATATGCACCCGACCGGGGTTATGAGCTACAAGCACGTGTGGCTTGACAAGTAGGTAAGGAGCAGACTTTGGTCCCGGGTTGCCGGTGTCGTACGAGGCGGCCGCGAGGGTGGCAATTGCCCATTTGAGGTGCCGCCTCGTTCTGGCGCCGGCAGCCCTACCAGGTGTGCGACCAGTTCTAAGGGAGACTGTTGGCTTGTTTCAGGTTCTCGCCGGCCTGCAATGTCGTGCGGCTGTCTTGGAAGATTCTGCCGCACGACCTTAACGTAAGAAAGACAACATTAGAAGCCACTTGCGTGTAGACCCGGGAACCCCGCGCCAGGGATTTCCGGCCGGGATCGGGCAAGGGGATGGCGGAATGCTTGAGTACATAGGTAAACGAGTTGTGGCGACGATCCCTGTGCTCTTGGGGGTAACGATCATCACCTTCATCTTGATGAACTGGGTGCCAGGGGATCCGGTCATAATGATGTTTGAGAAGCGGGCTGACCCGGCCACGATTGAGCGCATCAGGGAGGAGTACGGGCTCAACGACCCTCTGCCCGTCCAGTACCTGCGTTTTCTGTGGGGAGCGGTTCGCGGCGACCTCGGAAGGTCGTTTCATACCAAGGAGCCGGTCACACGGGCGATAATGCAAAGGGTCCCGGCCACAGCCAAACTCGCGCTCTCTGCGATGTTTGTCGGGCTTGCGATCGGGCTAGCTGTCGGCATCATCTCTGCAGTGAAGCAGTACTCCGTGTTTGACCACATGGCGATGGTGACTGCGCTCGCAGGGATATCTGTCCCTCTGTTCTGGTTCGCGCTGCTGTTGCAGATTCTCTTCGGGCTGAAGCTCCGCTGGCTCCCGATATCCGGGTATTTTGGCCCTAAGTACCTCGTGCTGCCGGCCATTACTTTGGGCGTCCGGTACGCCGCGAGCATAGCGAGGATGACCCGATCAAGCCTTCTCGAGGTCATAAGGCAAGACTACATCCGCACTGCGCGATCGAAGGGGCTTTCCGAGAGGATTGTCATCTTCAAGCATGCCCTGAAGAATGCGATGATCCCGGTGGTCACGATTGTGGGCCTGCAAATGGGAGGTCTTATGACGGGGGCCATCCTGACAGAGACAGTGTTCGGCATCCCCGGTCTCGGAAGGTTGGCTTACGAGGGCATTCATTACCGGGACTACACCCTGATTCAGGGCACCGTCCTCTTTACCGCCGTCGTGTTCGTGCTGGCGAACCTCATAGTTGACATATCGTATGCGTTTTTGGACCCGAGGATCAGGTACACGGCACGGGACTAAACCAGTACCGCGGAATACGTTCACGGGGAGCATCGAAGGTATGGCGGGAAGCAGTACTCCAGGTGAAGTGCAACGTATGCCCCGACGCCCTGGGAAGCCGGGCGGCGCCACCGAGGAGGAGGGGGTTTCTACAGACCATCGTACCGAGGGGCTGTACGCGGACGCATGGAAAAGGCTGAAGCGCAATAGGCTAGCTATGGCAGGCCTCGTGGTGATCGTATTGCTTATGCTTGTGGCGGTCTTTGCACCTTATATCGCGCCTCACGACCCGTATAAACAATCGCTTGATGATCAACTCAGGCCCCCGTCGCGCAAATACCCGCTCGGGACCGACGATCTAGGGCGCGATGTTGCAAGCCGCATCATCTTCGGGTCGCGCATCTCTCTTACTGTGGGCTTCGTTGCAGAGGCGATTACGCTCGTAATAGGTGTCACGCTGGGAGCGATATCCGGCTATTTCGGGGGCAGGGTTGACAACGTCATAATGCGTATCACCGATATGATGTTCGCCTTTCCTGACCTTCTGTTTGCGATAGCGATCATGTTCGTGCTGGGTCCCGGAATATACAATGTGTTCATAGCCCTCGCCATAGTCGGGTGGGCGGGAATGGCGCGCCTGGTGCGCGGGCAGGTTCTTGCCGTAAGAGAGCGTGAGTTTGTAGAGGCGGCAAAGGCTGTAGGGGAGAGCGACGTCCGCATCATCATCAAGCACATTCTCCCGAACTGCCTCGCGCCTGTCATTGTGTCGGCGACTCTCGGCATCCCCGGTGCGATAATGTCCGAGGCGGGACTGAGCTTCCTCGGACTCGGCGCGCAGCCCCCGACTCCGAGCTGGGGGCAGATGATATCTATCGGCAGAGGATACTTGCGCTTCGCGCCGTGGTTTTCAGTGTACCCGGGCCTTGCTATAATGGTTACGGTGCTTGCGTTTAACCTGTTCGGCGATGGGCTGCGCGATGCGCTGGATCCCAGGCTGCGCGACTGATGGGGGTGAGACGCTTGCCAGGGAGCAATGAGACGGGTGGGGCGCCGGTTGAAGCGGCCGAGAGGAAGAACCGTGTTACCGTAAGCATAGTAGGGGAAGACTACACTATCCGGGCGGACGCAGATCCTGAGTATGTGAAGGTCTTAGCCCAAGCTGTAGACGAGCGGATACGCGCTGCTCTTGCGGCGAACCCCAGGCTCGCTCGGAGCCGCGCGACCATCCTGGCGTGCCTCTCCATAGCCGATGAACTCCAGAGGCTCAAGGCGCGTTACGAGGAACTGATGCGCATGGTGGAGGACGCGCGGTAAGGGAGGGGTCGGACGTGGACTGGCTGAGCCTGCTCATCCTGGTTTTCGTGGGACTTACCGCAATAGTAGGCCTCCGTCAGGGCCTTGTGCGGCAGGTGCTCGGCCTGGCAGGGCTGATAACCGCCGTGATCCTGGCCCTTCAGTATTACGATCGGGTGGGGGACGTTTTCCTGAGCTATTTCGTAATCTCTCGGGGGATGGCAAACGTCCTGGGGTTTGCCGCGATCTGCGTGGGGGTTGGGCTGGCCGTATGGATCGTGGAATGGGTTTGGGGCAGGCTTGTGAGGTACACTCCCGTGTCGTTGGTGGACTCTATCGGCGGGGCCGTGTTCGGGCTCATCAAAGGCGCGGTAATCGTCGCGGTGGTGCTGCTCGTGCTGTACGCCTTGCCATTTGAGGGGGTCCGCGAGGTGATAGATAGCTCAACCCTCGCGCGGGAGTTTTTGGACGTGTCCCCCATGATATACAATAGGATCGAAGAAGCGCTGCCGGCGGGAATACCGCGTTTCATTGAGCGTGGCAAGGACCGTAAGGAGATCCCGCGCGACGGCAGGGCGGTGGGGAGGGACAGGGCATGAGCGTGGAAACGGTGATTGTGGCCTTTCTCATTCTGGTTCTGGTCGCTGGCGCAGCGCTCGCTTCACTCGTAGTCGAAAGACGCCTGAATGCACAGGCTGAGATTAAAAGGCGGGTGAGGGAGAAGCTGTCGTCTCGCAGGCCGGGCAGCGGAAGGCACGTCTAGTTCATATGGCTTGAGATAGTCGGTTTTACCACCGTTTGGTGGCAATCTGCGCCTCTAGATGACTATTCGGACGAATATCCTTAAGGCGTCACCGAAAAAACCAGGCAGCATGACACGGAGGGGTGCCGGTGGACAACGCAGATATCGCCGCTATATTCCGTGAGCTTGCCGATCTTCTTGAACTGAAGGGCGAGAACCCGTTCAAGGTAAGGGCATACAGGCGTGCAGCAGATAAGATTGAGAGCCTTCCCGAAGACGCGGCGATGCTGGCCGCAGAGGGAAGGCTCAAAAGCATCGAAGGGATAGGCGAGGCTATCGAGAAGAAAACCGCGGAGATCGTTGCCACAGGAAAGCTTGGGCTCCTCGAGGAGCTGAAGCGGGAGGTGCCGCCCGGGCTGCGGGGCATGCTGAGGATCCCCGGCGTCGGCCCCAGGACTGCAGCCGCGGTGTTCCAGCATCTCGGGGTTGCCAGTGTAGATGATCTTGAGAAGGCCGCTCGCGATGGCAAACTGAGAAGTATCCCGGGGATGGGGCCGAAGTCCGAGGAGAACATACTCAGGGCGATAGAGAAGCTGCGTGAAGACAGCTGGAGAAGGGTGCCGCTCGCTGTCGCGCGCGTGCTCGCTAATTCGCTGCTCGACATGATAGAGCCTGTGGAGGGGGTCCATAATGCGGCGGCTGCGGGCAGCCTCCGGAGGCTGAAGGAAACTTGCGGAGATCTTGACATCGTGGTGGGAGCAGACACGGTGAACAGGGTTATTGAGGCTGTCAGGGCGTGGCGCGAGGTTTCGGAGGTGCTCTCGCAGGGCGAAGAGAGAGGCACCTTTCTGACGCGGGACGGGGTTAACGTTGACGTGTGGGTCGTGCCACCTGCCGAGTTCGTGACGGCGCTGCATCACGCTACGGGGTCGAAGGCTCACAACGTGAGGCTCCGTGGCATGGCCCGCGAGCGCGGGCTGAAGATCAACGAGCACGGGGTGTTCCGCGAAACCGGGGGAGCACTCCCGATAAGCACAGAGGCGGACATCTATGGCGCGCTGGGGCTACAGTACATTCCTCCTGAGCTACGCGAAGACGAGGGCGAGATCGAAGCTGCAGCGGAGGGCCGGCTGCCATCACTTCTTCAGGAAAAGGACATCCGGGGCGACCTTCACGTGCACAGCGACTGGAGTGACGGCCTGTCCTCGATAGATACCATGGCTGCAGCAGCGAAGGCGCGCGGGTATGGGTACCTCGCAATCTGCGACCACTCCAAGTCGCTCGGCATTGCCGGCGGTCTGTCCGAGGATGAGATCCTGAAACAAATCGAGTTCATCTCGGAGACCAATAAGAGGATTACCGGGATCACCGTGCTCTCCGGGACGGAGGTTGACATCAGGAAAGACGGCGGCCTGGACTACCCGGACTCCGTCCTTTCGAGGCTGGACGTCGTGGTAGCCTCGGTGCACTCGGCATTCAGACAGTCGAAAGAGACTATGACCAATAGGATCATCACCGCCATCCGGAACGGAAACGTGGATATCATAGCCCACCCCACCGGCAGGGTACTCGGGGCGCGCGATGGCTACGAGGTGGATATGGAAAGCGTGATCGAGGAAGCCGCCAGGCACAAGGTGGCGCTGGAGATTAACGCTTACCCTGAGAGGCTTGACCTCGATTCGGGCTGGGCGCGGAGGGCTATGGAACGTGGCGCTGTGCTCGCCATCAACACCGACTCCCACAGCGCCGACCAACTCGGGTTCATGCCGTACGGTGTCGGCGTCGCCCGGCGGGCGTGGCTCGAACGGTCGCATGTCCTCAATGCGTGGCCCCTTCCCAGGTTGCGCCAGTGGTTACGGGAGCGGCGACGGCAAGGCGCACGCTGAGTCCCCGGTCTTGCTTCTCGGGTTCCTGAATTCTCCTGGGTTCTTCACGGTTCCCCCGCGCTTTGCACACCTTGTCTGTCGTGTGGCCCTCCTGCCTTACCGAACTCTCCCAGGGCTCCATTTCCCCGGAGCCGCTGACGCACCTGTTCTCGCTGCTTGATCTCCGTGCCGTGCTGGGGACGCCTCGTTGTTTCCTCTATCCCGTATCGTCAGGCTCGGAGGAGCGCAAACTTATTCTGCCTCCCTGACTTTGAAGGCGAAGGCAGTGCAGTCCTCCACGAGGTACACCGGAATATCCTGCCGGGTGACGCTAATGATGAATCGATACGGGCGTAACAACGAAGCCCCCTGGGGTGCCGTCTGTCTGGCTCGGGCCATGGCGTTTCACATGATACCGCTGGTTGACAGAGAACTTGCGAAATGGGTAGGGCTCCTGGAACGTTGCCCTGATCCTGAACTCAAGAAGCAGGGGCTTACCAGCATACGTCACAAGCGGTTCCACGCGATAGGTGGATCTGTGTACGGACTCGACCCGCGGCCGCGGTTCGGCCTGATTTCCCTCATAGTTGCGTACCAGACCATCAGCGACTACCTGGACAACCTCTGCGACCGCGCCGGAGTCGAGGACGAGCGGGCGTTCCGGAGGCTGCACCAGGCGATGCTCGACGCCGTGACACCAGTGAGCGAGAACGCAGGTCAGGGCGGGCCAGGCGAACTTGACTACTATGCTTTCTATCCGCACAAATCAGACGGCGGCTACCTTCGTGCCCTGGTGACGGAATGCAGGCGTCAGATCTCGTTCCTACCCTCGTACGGCGCTACCAGGGATACCGTTGAACGTTTTGCCAGGCTGTACGGTGACCTGCAGGTCTACAAGCACGTTCATAAGCAGGATAGAGTTCCCGTTCTCACTAGATGGTTTGAACGGGAGTGGCGTCGGTCTGATGACGTGTACTGGTGGGAGTTTGCGGCTGCCTGCGGATCAACGCTTGGCGTTTTCGCTCTCCTCAACCTTGCCGCAAGACAAGACTCCAACGCGGACCTTACAATGGAAATATCAAGTGCGTACTTTCCCTGGATATGTGGCCTCCATATTCTGCTGGACTACCTCATAGACCAAAGCGAGGATCTTCGGGAAGGAGATCTCAACTTCGTCAGCTTCTATAGAGATCCCGGGGTGTCCGCGCGCAGGCTCGATCACTTCCTGGAGAAAGCTCTACGAGGCGCGTCCGATTTGCCTTGTGCCGAGTTTCACCAGGGCGTTGTGAAAGGGCTTCTCGCCCTCTACCTGTCCGATCCCAAAGTGGAAGCCGGGGCACTGGGCGCGATCGCAGCGCCCTTGCTCGAACGGGCCGGCCCTGACGCGCGCGCCATGTGGCGGGCGTGCCGCTTTCTCCGCA
>JBFMGS010000019.1:22279-38128 GCA_040752635.1 Bacillota bacterium | reverse complement strand
GCGAGCATCGATTTCGAGGGTGTGGGAGGCGCGAATGGCCAGGGGGGCGCGAGGGGCACCTATAGTGGCAGGGCGACGGTCTCGGGGGGCACGATCAAAGCCGGGGAGATTGCAAAGGGCATCGAACGCATCGAGGGGCCGGCGAGCCTCGATGTTGCGTTCTCCGGGGACGTCCAGGCCGGCGCGTATTACAACGGGAAGGTGTTAGTACGCAAAGCGTCGTTCCAGGCAACGAACGTTGTTGAAGGTGTGAAGAGCGTCAGCGGAGAGCTCGCGTGCGATCTCTCGTTCGCGGGCGGTCCTGGCGGAGCCATCTCTTATGAGGGGACCGCCGACATTACGCGTGCTTCTCTTGCGGCGGGCGAAGTGTATCCGGGCGTAAAGGAGCTCGGCGGGAATGGAAGCGCTCACCTTGTGTTTGCCGGCGGCGACGGCAGGGAGATGTCTTGCGACGCGGACGTGGTTGTCAGCAAAGGCGTGTTGGTCCACGATGCTATCGGGTCGCGGGTTGAGGACATTGCAGCCGAGATCAGCTTCAAAGAGGACCTGGTCGAGATAAAGGGGATGACCGCCAGCCTCGGGGCGTCGAGGGTCGAAGCAGCAGGGTGGTTGAGACCGGGCAAGAAAGTGGAGATAGACCTTACGCTCAAGAGCAAAGACCTCGCCCTTGCAAGCCTGGGTAAAGTCGTTTTCGCTGGCGAGCCTGCTGATCTATCCGGGTCGGGTGCAGTGGAGCTGAGGCTGAGGGGGTTCTACCCCAATCTCGAGTACAGTGGCCAAATCACGTTGAAGGGGGCGTCTGTCAGCCACCCTGCCCTTGGATCGGCGCTGGCCGGCATCCAGGGCGTCATTGTCCTCGCGGGAAAAGAAATGGCTACGAACTCCCTGAAGATGACGTTCGCCGGTTCTCCCCTTGAGGTCAGGGGGCAGATCATAGATCCTCTCAACCCCCGGTTCGATCTGACGGTGTCCCTCGCCGACATCGACATCGGCCAGATTACGAGGATCATCTCCCCGGGCGCCGGCAACAGCTTCGCAGGCAAGGGTAGGATCACGGCGAGGCTGACCGGCACGTTGGAGGAGGTTTATGCCGACGGCAGCGCCGACCTCTCGACCCTCAGCGTGCGGGCCGGGGGGAAAACGCTGGCCGCGTCCAGAGTTCAGGGGAAGTTCCGTTACGGCAACGATGCCCTCACGCTGCGAGAGACGAGCGCGTCGGTTGCGGGGGGTCGTGTCACCCTCAACGGCGTGGTGGCGCTCGGCAAGAAGCGAACGGGGGACCCGGGGGCGAGGCTGATTGCAAGCGTGAAGGGGATCTCTGCGAAGGAGATCGCATCCTACTTCCTCCCTCCTGAACTGGCCATATCCGGCACTTTCGACGGAGATGCGGCGGTAACCGGCGGTCCGGGGTCCTACAGCATTGCCGGGTCGTGCGTCGTATCGTCGGGCAGCCTTGCAGGTTATTCCTTCAGCAGGCTGGAAGCGGACTTCCGGGCAGCCGATGGGAAGGTGACCCTCGACCGGCTTGCAAGCGAAGGGGCCGAAGGCGGCCTAGACGCAAAGGGTGTCGTGTTTACCGATGGCGGGTTTAACCTGCAAGTTGTCGCCAAGGGATTCGACCTCGGAGAACTCGCAAAGCTGGCGGGGTACACAGGGGCGAGCGGGGTTGCAACCTTTGCAGGCACCGTCTCGGGGAAGGGCCGGGACGTGGTCATTGATGGGCTGGCGGACATCACGAAGCCTATGGCTGAGGGCAGGAGGTTTGACGCGCTGACGGGCCGGGTAAGGCTGTCAGCGCGGGAGCTATTCCTTGACAGCGTGACCTTGCGGGCCGGGAATGCGTCCTACCTGGTATCCGGGACTGTCGGCCTCGAGCGAGACCGGCAACAGTTGAGCCTCGTTGTCCGTCTGAGCAAAGCCCCTTGCGCCGAGCTCATGTCCCTGGCGAAAATCGACGATGTTCCATTGAGCGGCCTGGTCTCGGGGGAGATCGCCCTCAAGGGAAGCGTGAAGGATCCCGAGGCCCGTGGGTCAGTCGAGCTGATATCAGGCGAGGTGGCGGGCGTAAAGCTGGATAAGGCCAGCGTGGACTTTGGGTTTACCGCGAACGTGCTGGGGATCACCCGGCTTTCGGTCAAAGTAGGACCTGCACGGATCACTGCGAGCGGTACCTTGACTAAAGGCGGAAGCCTTGACCTCTCCGTAAACGCGAGCGACCTGGATCTTGCGAACCTTCCCGTGGATATTCCCCATAACCCTGTCAGCGCGGGCATTGCCAGCTTCCACGGGAAGGTGACCGGCGACATGAAGGCGCCTTGTCTTGAGGGGCAGATCACGGCGAAGAACGTGGTCCTCATGAACGCTCTCTTTCCAGGGGCGGCAGGGACTTTGAGATGGAAGGGGGGCGGCCTCGAGTTCGCTCCGCTTGTCATCCATGACGGCACGGGCACGGCCACGGTGACCGGGGCGGTTCTGGCGGGGAAGAAGGATACGGCTCTTGATCTCGCGCTGGAGGTGGCCGGGCTCAGGCTCACAACCGTGCTCCACCTTGTCCGGCCTGGTCAGGACCTCCCGATGGAGGGGACGGCGAGCGGCAGGGTTATCGCGCGGGGCAGCGCGTCGAGCCCTAACGTGGAGGCGTCACTTGAAGCGTCAAACATGAGAATTGGCGGCGTGGCTTTCGCGGGTGGCACCGTCGAAGCGGGTATCGCCGGAGGAGAGCTTAACCTGAAAGTCCTGCGCGTGCGCCAAGCGAGCGGCGGATACCTGGAGGCGAGCGGCACGTCCAAGTCCGGCGGAGCGATCTCATTTGCCGCGTCTGCCAGGCGCTTCGATGCCAGCGTGCTGGCTACCCTCTTCGGGGTGAGGTACGCTGTCAAGGGCGTGATGGACTGCGCGGCGAAGGTCGAGGGCACGTCTACCGACCCGACGGCGACCCTCTCGATGAAGCTGACAGACGGCAGCATCGAGAAGCTTTACTTCGATGCTCTTGCGGCCAGGATGGTCTTCCGTGACGGAGTGATAACTCTAGAAGAGGGCGAGATAACCCAGGGCCAGCATAAGGCGAGCGTGACGGGTAAGGTACCGCTTGCGCCGCAGCAACTGGCTGCTCTCGGCGTTCCCGCGCCGAAGGGGCAGGGCGCCCTCGATCTCGTCATCAGAATGGAAAACACCAGCCTTGTGCTGCTCATGCTGCTCTCCGATCAGATCGAGTGGGCCGAGGGCGCGGCCAACGTGGACTTGCGCGTGTCCGGAAGAATCGACGCCCCGGAACTTCACGGGTACGCCCAGGTGAGGGAGGGAAGGATCAAACTTGCGCCTCTAGCTGATGTTCTCGGAGACATGACTGCGAAGATTAGCTTCGACGGGACACAGGCGGACGTTGAAAGCCTTTCGTGCCGCCTCGGCGACGGCAGCATAAACGCTTCTGGCAGGATAGCGTTTGCTCCCGGCGGCTCCAGGCTTGACCTCAGGGTTACGAGCACTCGGGCCAGGGTCCAGGCACGCGGGTTCCGCGCTCTGGTTGACTCGGATATTGCAGTCTACGGGCCTGCGAGAAGGCCGCTCCTTTCCGGGCAGCTCAAGCTCGCGAAGGCCGAGTTCACGCCGGGCGGTTGGGACTTCGAGGGAGACCTCCCGTTTGACGCTGACCTTGCGCTGAGTGTGAGCACCGAGGGGGATCTCAGGGTGCGGACGAACATCATGGATATTCCGGCCTGGGGCACTCTCGAGATCGGGGGCACGCTCAAGCAACCGGATGTCACGGGCACCGTTGAAGCCCGCCGCGGGTGGTTCGCCTACTTCGGGAACGAGTTTGTGGTGCGCCGGGCGGTAGCCGAGTTTAGAGGGGATAACGGCATCATGCCGTCGGTTGACGTCGAGGCGGAGACCCGCGCGGGCTCCACCACTATCTACCTTGCACTGAGGGGCACTCCGCCTGACGGCCTGTCTTTGGATCTGTCCTCCAGCCCACCCAAGAGCCGCGATGAGATCCTTGCGCTCCTGAATTACCCGGGTGCGCTCGCGAAGATCCTTGAAGGTGACGTCGAGGGCGCATTCAAGGAAGAGATTGCCAGGATATTCGACCAGGAGCTCCGCCTTCAGTTTGTCGGCGGCATCGAGAGGACGTTCGAGGACGTCCTTTCGCTGGACGAATTCAGGCTGCAGCGTAGCACCTCGAATGAACTGACCCTTAGGATCGGCAAATACGTCGTTGACGATCTTTACCTCACCTACGAGAAAGGCTTCGGGCCGGAGTCGTTCGGGGTACTCAAGTTCGACTATTTCTACAGACCCGGTATTGTCCTGAGCGGCAGGTACGATGAGCGCGGCATATACACTTTCGGGCTTGAGGCCCGGCTACGATTCTGAGGGCGGGTTGAAACAGTTTACTCCACTGGACAATAATTGCTTGGGTGGATGGGAAGGATTTACGCTGAATGGGTCGAAGTAGAATGCGTTGTGTGCCAGGCGTTCATGCGTTGTGTGCCAATCGCTGAGATACGCTGCGTGCGACCAATACGAGGGAGGGACAGATGTGAACTTGTTTTTCTCGCCGCTTACCGGGAGAGGTAAGGCGTACCTTGTCGTCTTGTCCGTGCTGGTGGTCGTCCTTGGGGTTACCCTTGCTTCTGCCGGCGCATTCGCTCAGGTCCCCACGGGCGATAAGGTCGTCGCGGTGGAGATCGAAGGCCTTAGATCCATTCCGGCTGAGTCCGTGATGGAAGTTGTGAAAGTAAAGGTCGGGGACACGCTGACCGAAGCGGCTGTCAAGGCCGACATGCAGGCCATCAATGACATGGGGGTCTTCTTCAACGTATCAGCCCGGTTCTACCCTCATCTCGGCGGAGTGAGGCTGATCTATGAGGTCGTGGAGAACCCCAAGGTGCGGAGCGTCAAGTTTTCGGGCAACCAGGTGGTGGCCACAGACAAGCTCGGCCTCTTGATGAGCACAAAGGCCGGCGAAATCCTGAACCTGAAGAAGCTCAATGGAGATCTCGAACGGATCCTCAAGTACTACTACAATGAGGGCTACTCCGCCAAGATCAAAGACGTAAGCATCTCGGAACAGGGCGACATCACGATCGTCCTTGGGGAGCTGCGCGTAAGCGACGTCAGGATCGAAGGGAACAAGAAGACCAAAGACTACGTCGTGCGCAGGCAGATTACAGTGGCGCCCGGAGAACTCCTTAACATCAACAAGCTTCGAGAGGACCAGCGGAGGCTCGGGAATCTGGGGATATTCGAAAGCGTTGACATAAAGCTGGACCTGGATGAATCGAAAGAGGCATACATAGTGACCTACGTCCTCAAGGAGGCCCGCACCGGCAGCGCCGCCCTGGGGGCCGGTTGGAGTTCCGCCGAGGGGTTTATCGGGTACATCGAAGTTGCTGAAGAGAACTTCCTCGGGAGGCACCAAAGGGTGAACGTAAACTGGCAGTTCGGTGGCGGTCGCAACTCATACGAACTCGGGTTTTACGATCCGTGGCTTGACGCGAAGCGCACCTCGTTTGGAATCAGCCTCTACAACCGCACATCTCGCGTCGAGAGGGACTGGGATGCTGAGAAGTACCAGTGGACGGATCCAGGGGCAGGGGGGCCTCCGGACAAGATCAGGTATAGCGAACAGCGTAAGGGCGGCAGCGTTTCGGTGGGCAGGCCGCTCAGCCTGGATACCCGCGTGTCGCTTGCTCTCAGAATCGACGCGACAGACCTGAACCCTCTTCCGCAGGAAGGGAGCACCGCTCCCCAGTGGTCCTGGCTGCCTGGCAAAGACCCGAGCGGCGAAACGAGGAGCGTCACCCTGTCGCTTGTGAACGACACGCGCGACCACTACATGAACCCCAGGAAGGGGAGCTTAAAGAGGTTCTCGGTTGAGACCGCCGGAGGCATCCTGGGCGGCGACTATACCTTCGGGAAGTACCAGGTTGACGGGAGCGTGTATCGCGAGGTCTGGCGCAACCAGGTGATAGCTCTTCACCTCGCGGGTGGGCTTTCCACTGGAACCCTGCCGCCGCACGAGCAATACCGGATCGGCGGTGCGGAAACACTCCGTGGGTATGACTACGGTGAGTTCTACGGCGACAAGATGCTTTTCGTGAACGCCGAGTACAGGTTCCAGATCATTAAGGGTCTTCAGGGTGTCGTGTTTGCTGACAGCGGAGCCACCTGGTTGAAGGACGAGTCCATGAGTCTTTCCGATTTCTCAACCGGTGCAGGCGTCGGCGTGCGAATCGACACCCCCATCGGCATGCTCCGGATAGACTATGGAATCGGCAGGAAAGGCGGCCAGGCATACTTTAGCTTTGGCCAGATGTTCTGAGTTGGAAGTCTATAGATCCTTGCGGTGGGGTGGTGGCGTTGCTATAATGGGCGTGTCGCAAGGGGAAGTCCACTCTTCCTGACGCGACGGCTAAGATGCCAGCACCGGTGAAAGGATGGGTAGATATGTTGAAGGACTCCACAAAGGTTCTAGGTCTCCTGGTGATTGTCGCCGCGGCAGCCGCTGTTATCGTGAGCCTGAACGGTTCCTCGGTTTCGCGTGCTGCGGGCGAGTCAATTGCCGTTGGATTCGTTTACTCCCCTAAGATAATTGCAGCAGTAGAGGGCGGGTCTGACTATTCCAAGGCGCGGAAGGCCTACGAAGAGTTCGCCCAGAAGCTTCTGAAAGACTACGAGTCACAGGCTGAGGGCATGGACGAGCAAACCAAGAGGGCGAAAGCCCAGGAGCTCGAAACCAAGCTTGCTTCGAAGCAGGCCGAGCTCAACAAGCCTTTCCAGGACAAGATCCAGAAAGCCATAGAGGACGTGGCGAAAAGCGAGGGAGTCTCGGTTGTACTCAGCCAGCGGGTGGAGTTCGAGGCCCTCGTGCCGGTGCGCGGCAAGGACGACAAGATAGTTGGCTCTCAACCTGCCCCCATCTCCCTTCCGATCGTCGTAACGGGTGGCAAAGACCTCACCGATCTTGTCATAAAGAAGCTCGGTACGAAGTAAGCCCCGCAAATGCCCGCGTTCACCAAGAAATATGGCCAGGCAGGCGGCAGACGCGTTCTGCTGCCTGCCGGCGGCGGTGGTTTCATGAAGCGGATAACCCTTGGTACAGTTGCTCTCTTGGGAGTGCTCGCTGTGGTGACCGTCAAACTCCCTTCGGTGCTGGTTGACCCGCGTTTCAGAGGGTACAGCGCAGTGAGCAGCAGGGGGCGTCCGCTTGCTTTATCGCAGGACCTGAAGCCTGTCACCCCTCTGGTTGTGGCTAAGGGAGTTCCGTCTCTGCCTCCCCTTGAACCCGGCCCGCTCGACTCGCTTGATCTTCGCGCGGCCCCTCGCGACTTAGGAAAGACGGCTGGGAGCCCTCCTCCGGAGGGCTTGCACACAGATGCATCGCCACTACCGAGCCTAGGCGACCCGCCGGGGGCGTCCGTCAGTGAACCGCACACGGTTGAACATGGCATCAGGCCTCAGGAGGTGGCCGAGCCCCAGCAAGCAACCGGGGCTCCCAGGCAAGTAGCAGGAGCTCAGGAGGTTCCCGCTCCTCGAGAGACGGGTGTCCCGCAGAAGGAACTCTTGCGGCTTGCAGGCACGGGCCAGGCTCCCGCAGATTACAGCGGGAGTGATGCAGCAAACTCCAGTGATGCTGCAAGCCCCAGTGGGGCAGCAGTCTCCTACGAAAGCGATGTCGAAGCCGACGACAAGGTGAAGGCGAGAGCTTTCAAGAAGATCGATGCTGTAGGGGCCCGGGCAGGGACGTCGGGGGCGCAGGTGGAGATCCCGCCGTCTGTGCCGCCCGCGCACACGGAACTGGCGCGACTCTTGCCGGAGCCACCCGAAGGAACCTCGACGACGCCACCCGGAGAAACCTCGACCACGCTGGCGGGGATGGCGTCACCCGGGTTGACCGTTGCGAGTGCCGCGCAAGCACCGAGAGAACTTGCGGAGAGCCGCGGGCCACAAAGCATGCCCGCCGTGAACCCGAGACAGCAAAGCTTGAGGGATACCGGTGAAGCCGGGAAACCCCGGGCGGGGTTTGTGCTGCTGGACGTGGCCATGAGGAGACACCCGTTATGGGGAGAACTCGCCGCCCTCGAACAGGAGATGGAGGCCTGCAAGGCTGACTGGCAGCGGCAGGTGGACGCATCGCATGTCACAGAGGACGATATCGCGGCATGTTATGAGGCCGGCGCGAAAGCTCTCGCAAACGGGACAACAAAGGGAAGAGAAATCGTGCAGGCCAGTGCGTCCATCTGCGCCGACGCCCTCAAGAAGGAGCTTCAGGACATAGAAGCCCGCCTCAAAGAGGAAGCGACCCGGCGCATAGAAGCCCGGGCAAGCGAGGTCCGGGCAAAGCTCGATGACGACCTTTATGCCGAGAGGGGGCGTTTGAACCAGGAGTTCGACACGTTTAAGGAGAAGGCGTTCAAGGAGTACTACATTTCGTTGTTCAACATCCAGATGAAGCTAAAGCTCCTCAAGCTTCCAGAGGCAGAACGTAAGTCCCTTCAAGAGAAGCTCGCGAACCTTACAGCGGAAATGCAGGTGAAGATCGAGGCCAGGCAAAGAGAAGTTGACGCCGCCTTTGCGGCTTACGCCGAGAAAAGGAGGGCCGAGGCCGAGGCGGAGATCGAGGAGTTTCGTACCGATCAGGAGCGAAATGTATCTTTGAAGCTCAAGGAAGAGCAGGCCCGGCTGGAGAAGAGCCTTCGAGACCGGCTCCTGGCAATGGACTTGTCGCTTCCGGCAGACGCCGAGAAATGGCGGGAGGAGGCTGTGCGGCGCGCGAAGATCGAGCTTTCCGCGAGGCGCGAACAGATCGCCAGGGAGTTTGCAGCCAAGGAGGCAGCCTTCACTGCGAGGTGGGAGAAGCTCAAGGCTCGTCGGGATGAAATCTACGCCCGGATCCAGGACGACATACGAAAAGCCGCCCACGAGGTCGAAAGGAGCAAAGGGATCAAGGTGACCGTGCTGGATTCATCCGAGGCGGCCAGGGCGAGGGCGACACCCGGCGGCTCTGATCTCACAGAGCAGGTATTGAAGGTCGTACGCGACCGGTGATCCCTCTCCACGTGCCGGGGGCCGCGGGTATCTATGCAGCAAGAGGGTGAGCTGACATGCGACAGAGGCTAACGCTGGGAGAGCTTGCCCGGATGGTTGGGGGCGACCTTGTAGGCGACCCCCAGCTTTGCATTAGCGGGGTTTCCCCTTTCGAAACGGCGGGTGCAGGCGACATAACGTTTGCCGAGAACACGAGGAAAGCTGGCACTGCCGTCCGCGGCGGGGCAAGCGCCGTGGTTGTGCCGCGTGGAGTCGATCTCGCCGGGAAGCCGGGCATCATCGTTGACAACCCAAGACTTGCTTTTGCCAAAATCCTTGCAGTGTTTCAGCCTGAGGCGGGGGTTCCCGAAGGAATCGACGAGCGGGCCGCCATCGATGAGACTGCGACGATCGGCAGCGGCGCCCGGATAGGCCCGAACGTAACGGTGGAGGCTCATGCTGCCATCGGAGAAAACGTTGTGCTTTACCCCGGCGTCTACATTGGCCGGGAGGCGATAGTAGGCGACGGGACGGTGGTTTATCCTAACGTAGTCGTAAGAGAGCGAGTTGTCATCGGCAAGAACGTCATCATTCATGCAGGCGCGGTCATAGGGGCCGACGGTTTCGGGTATGTGGAGTCCGATGGGGTCCACCATAAGATCCCGCAGATAGGCACGGTCGTCATCGAGGACGACGTGGAGATCGGCGCGAATTCCTGCGTGGATAGGGCCACTATGGGCGCTACCGTTATCGGCAGAGGCACCAAGATAGACAACCAGGTTCAAATCGGCCATAACGTGAAAGTGGGCGAGAACTGCATCATCGTCGGACAAGCAGGGGTGGGTGGATCAAGCGAGATCGGTAGCCGCTCTACCCTCGCCGGCGGGGCAGGGGTGAAGGATCACGTCAAGATCGGGCCGGGCAGCATTGTGGCCAGCGGGACGCTCGTATGCGCTAACGTCCCGCCCGGCGCCTTTGTGTCGGGCTGCCCCGCGCGACCACACAAGGAACAGCTGGCTATCGAGGCGGCAATGCGTAAACTTCCCGATCTTGTGGCACATGTTCATGAGCTTGAGGAGAGAATTCGTGAGCTAGAAAAGGGACATTAAGGCGGTGGTTCTTTCATCATCTCACCTCTAGAAATCTTTCTGTCTATTGTAGGACGGCCTCCGGCCTGCTGTACCCAGTCTCTTGGACTGCGAACGCGAACGTCTTCGTTCTAGCAAGCGTGGGTCCAACTTTATCTGGACAGGTTCGGTTTCATCGATGTAATCGAGAGTGTCGTGGGTCGCCCAGAATTCAGCCTCTTCGTCTTCATCCTTGAACGGGGGTAGCTCCTTCATCGTCGTCACCTCCTTCTCGCATAGTATTTGCGCTCCGCTTTTGTCATGGGCCTGGCGGTAATCACGCGCGCAACGCCCCGACGTTTGATAATATCGACCTAATCGCGTCCTGTGAGAAACTGGATCCTCTCTGAGAATCTCTTCCGCTTCCTCCACGGTAACGCGGTGTCTCTCGACATGAGTGATGTTACCCTGATCCCACTCGAATCGTGTGATCCGCACCGAACCTGGTACCTCCAAGTTACACCCCGGATACTTCCGCGTCAATGGCGGGTTTCCAGGACGCAAAACGTAGTGTATGACGCCGTCGGTAGCGTTGTGGGAGTTGAGCAGGGAGGGATAAACATGGACAAACGCCAGGGCGGGCGTACATCACAGTTGGATTATATACGGCTGCTTAGCCCAGGGGGATCGCCCGCATGGATGAATTTGGCATTGGTCGGGGTTAATGCTAAAGTAGGAAATCCGCAGTGCCAGGGAGAATAATCCTCCCGATCATAAGAGAGGGAGGGTTAGTAAATCATGCGAAAAACTGCCATCGCCGTCACTATCCTGTTGGTTCTCGCTGCAACCGCCGCCCCTGTCAGCCATGCTGCCACCACCTACACAGGAGAGACCGGGCTCCTCCTTGCGCCCTCCGCTGACACGCTAGGAGCGAGCTATTTCACCATCGGGTACGGCCGCCTGAAGCTGATAAACATCATCTCCGTCGGGGTCGGCCTTACGCCAAACCTCGAGATAGGTGTCGGATCCGCTGGCTTTGATGGCGGAGCATCTGCTTATCCCCTGCTGAAGCTCAGGTTGATAGGCGAATCTCGCGATATGCCGGCTATTGCCGTCGGCCTCGAAGACCAGGCACTCTACATCGCCGCCAGCAAACGTCTTGCAACGCGCGGCCCGCGGTTACACGTTGGGTTCGGCGCTGGAAGGTTCGAGGGGCTCTTTGCCGGAGTGGACCAGGTCCTCAACCCGGTCAGCATATCTGGCCGTAAGGGCGCCGGGTTCCCCACAACGACGCTCATAGGAGAGTATGTGGGCGGCAGTTTCAACCTGGGGGCCAGGTTTGACCTCTCGGGGGGCTTCAACTTCAACATCGCGCTGCTTGATCTGAACACGCTTTCGGCAGGCGTTTCGTTCCGGGCCAGGTTCTAACGGCAGGCTCCCTGCGGACTTCGGAGTGCGCGCGGCACGATTCCAGCAGGCAGGCAGGCAGGCAGGCAGGTACGACCCCAACCCCGCCACTTTCGGGCCACCCGGGGTGATTCCGGACGTTCGGCCTTGGGACAAAGGAGAGGCCAATGAAACGGTGACCCGAGGCTGGTATGGACTCGGGAATAGCATTGCTCCGGCGCGAGCCGCAACTGCGGCCTGAAAGCGGCAGTTGCGGCTCATTTGCTACCCGCGTGTGCTCTACCCTCTTTGAGGTTCCAGCTTGCGTTCGGGAGGGATTTGCGCAAACGAAGAGAAAATAGCAAGTGGGAGGCGTGCGTTGTGGCGGGACCTGCGAGGGGTGTTTCGGGTCTTGTATTTACTCTTGTTGGGGCCGCGTTTCTTGTTCTGGGGAGCGGTGGAGCGGAAGCTTGCGTTGGCGCGCGGCCGCTTGCCATGGGCGGGGCTTTCATCGCCGTCGCCGACGACTCGTCCGCTGCCTATTGGAACCCCGCAGGCCTTGTCGCGCTCAGGCACAGGGAACTTGCGCTTACGTACACGGTCAACAACAGGAGCAGGTACAACTACGACGAGTTTCTATCATGGGCCGGGCCGGGCCCGGCTGCGACTGCGGGCGGCTTGAGCATCATTAAAGAGCACACGGGTGCGAGAGAAGGTTCCGGCGCCTATGAGGCATCGGACTGGCTTGTGTACTCGGTCGCCAAGTCTCTGTCTGGAGGCTTCTCGGTCGGAGCGAACGTTCGGTACGAGGTGCACATCCGTCGCGCCCCGGGCATGGAGTCGGTGTCAGGAACCCGCTGGGGATTCGATGTTGCGCTCCTTTATCGCGCGAGCACCGAGCTTGCGCTGGGCCTCCTCGTGCAGGACGTCGGCCTTTCGCCCATCCGTTGGCAGAGCGGCCGCGAGGAAGCCGTGCGCGCGAACGTTCGCCCCGGTATCGCGTATAAACCGGACGCTCGCACGATCATGGCTCTCGACATATACGACCTAGGCGCCTGCCTGGTGCCACCACCCGACGGGCAGAGCAGCACCTTCGCGGTGCGCGCGGGCATCGAACGGCGGCTTACCGGGAACCTCGCGGCACGGATCGGCTATTATGGGATCAGCCCCGGCATGGGCGCAATCACGGGCGGGGCGGGCTGGGACGGTCGCACCTGGCAGGTAGACTATGCATATCTGGGTAGCGCGACGGTGCCCGGCCACCCAGGGCTCGGCGGTACACACCAGATAGGAGTGACGTTTAAGTTCTGAAGATCATCGATCGCTACGTGGCCAGGGAGTTCGTGGGCCCTTTCGTTGCATGCATAGGCGGGTTCGTCCTGATCATACTTGCAGGCCAACTCTTCTGGCTCGCGGAACTCATCATAGTCAAGAAGATCGCCGCCGGCACGGTAGGTAGAATGCTCGTCTACAAACTGCCCGATGCGGTGGTCCAGTCGCTCCCGGTCGCCACACTTTTCGGCGCCCTGCTCGGGCTTGCACGGCTGGCGAAGGACAGCGAGCTTTCAGCGCTCCGGGTAAGCGGCGTCCGCGTGCCCAGGCTTCTACTACCTCTTCTTACGCTCGCCGCGCTCACGAGCGCACTCACGTTCTGGCTCAACGAATGGGTGGTCCCACGGATGAACCACCGGTACGAAAACATGGTGAGAAGGGTCATCCTGCAGGAGGCCCTGCCTTCCGTCGAGGAGAACGTGTTCTTCCGAGGCACCGGGGACAGGTTCTTCTATGTGCGGCAGGTGGACCCGACCGCGCGCGAGCTTTCCGACATCATGATATACGAGGTCAGGTCGGACAAATTGCCGAGAATCATCACCGCCAGGCGCGGTAGCGCCAAAGGGGCGATCTGGACCCTCGACGACGGGGTCATCCATGACCTCGACAAGGACGGTTATGTTGCTTATGAAGCCCGGTTCAAGGTCATGACCATCGAGATGGACCAGGGCCTGGAGGCGTTCTTCGGCGAGCAGAAAACCCCGGCGGAGATGAGCCGCAGAGAACTGGGATCTCACATCAGCCTGTTCCAGAAGAGCGGCATCAAGGTGAACGCCCTGGTCGTGGACTATGACCTTAAGCTCGCCCTTCCCCTCGCCGCCCTCATATTCACCCTGACCGGTGCGCCGCTCGGCATCACCGGCCCAAGGTCGGGCAGGCTCTTCGGAGCGGCGGTGAGCGGCGCGATCGCGTTCTCGTACTATGCCTTCTCGTCTGTGCTGCGCTCGCTCGGGTGCAACGAGGTCATCCCGCCGCTCGTCGCAGCGTGGACGCCCAACGTCCTGTTTGCAGTGGCGGGCGTCGCGCTCATGATACGAAGCGAGAGGGTGCGCTAAGCCATGGACGGGAGGCTTGCAGCAGGGCTGGAGCTTGCCGCGGTTTCAGGCGCGCCATCAGGACGGAAGAGAGCTTCCGCTGCGCGGACCTATGTTCTCATACTAAGCCTCCTCTCCCTGGCGCTGCCCGCCCTGGCGGCGCCCGCTGGCGCAGCGTCTTCGCCCGAGCCTGCGCGCCTCGTCGGCGACAAGATAGGGGTAGATCTCGAGGCGAAGGTCGCCCGCGCCGAGGGCAATGTTGTCCTTACGTACAAGGACATCAAGATCACCTGCGACCTCCTGGAGGTAAACACCTCCTCCGGCGAGCTTGTGGCGACGGGAAATGTCACGGTCTACGACGACGATGACATTGTCACTGGCAGCGTCCTCAAGTACGATCTCAAAGCCAGGCGCGGGACCATTGCGCCGGGAAAGGCCACCGTGACCGGCGAGGGCATAAAGGGCAACATGTACGTATCCGGAGCCGAGTTCGCTGCGGAGCCCGGAAAGATCACAGTCACGAGTGCAAGCTTCACCACGTGCGACCTGGAGGAGCCCCACTACCATGTCGAGGCCGGGGAGATAGAGCTTTACATCGACGACCGGATGGTGCTCAGGCAAGTATCCTACTGGGAGGGCAAGCTCCGCTTGTTCTACTGGCCGTACCTGGTTTGGCCCATCCGGGAAGAAAACCGATTTGACCTCCCGAAGATAGGGTACAGCCCCACCGAAGGCTGGTTTGTGAAGACTACCTACAATTACTACCGGAGCCCCTCATACAGGGGATCGCTTTACCTGGATTACTTCAGCAATCTCGGCGCCGGCGTCGGGGTGAAGCACCTTTACCAGGCGGGCGCCCTGGGCAGCGGGTTTGTCTATGTGTACGAACTGGCAAACAGAATTACGGACCACGCCGATGGCAAGCTCGAGATCTCTCACAAGATACCGTTCCTGGATGAGAAGGCCACGGCCACGCTCGGCCTTCGATACAGCGACTCGTTGTCTTCCTCGGGCGTCCTCAACACCTACCTCACCGGCGTTATCGGGGTCGATTACCGGGACGGCCGCAGCAGGCTGAATCTGTCTCTGGAGAATACAACGAAGCGGGGAGACGTATCGAGCGACGAGGCGAAGGCGCTCATACAAGGCGACGGCAAGTTTGAAGGCGGGCTTACGCTGTCGGGCAAGGTCAGCTTCCTGGACCGACGGACCTGGGACGTGACAGACCCGGGCGAGAAGTTCCTGAACTATAGGTTTGAGGCCACGAAGGATCTCGACGTGGCATCCGTGCGCGCGACTGTGGAACAGTATGTCAAGCCTCGCGAGCAGCGCGAGAAAGAAGAGGAAGGAGAGGTCGAGCCCGTCCCTTACGAGGCCATCGGGCGCTCCCCGGAGGTCGTCATCGAAAGCCGTCCGTTCGGCCTCGGTCCGCTGCCCCTCAGGTTGCAGGTGGCTGCCGGGTACGGAATGTATGCCGAGAGATCCTCAAGTTCCTGGGCCCCTGACCTGGTGAGGGCGACGAGAACAGAGCTTGCCCTCCTCGCGCCGCTCCAGTCCTACCCGCTTTGGGACGGCGCAAGGGGGACGTTTTCAGGCGGTGTAACCTTCGACAGCTACAGCACGGGTGATACGCGATACGTGGCCGGCGCGAACCTCGGTTTCGAGACAAGGGCGCTCCGGGATGCCCTCACCTTCCGCATGGGGTACGAGTACCGGGGCGTCTTCGGGGATACGCCGTTTGCCTTTGATGCCAAGAGCCGAACAGGGCTTCTCACAGGGAGCCTGAGCCTTGGGAGCGGAATCGTGAGCTGTTCCGTGGAAGGCGGCTATGACTTCTATACCCGGTTGTACAAGGATCTCGCCGGCAGGATGCGGATCTCCTCGCCGGGCAGGCCCTGGGCCGTTGAGGCCCGCGCCACGTACAGCCCGAACGATGCGGCCATGAAGGACGCGGTCGGCAAGATCGAGTTCTCGCCGTCCGAGCGGTGGAACATCAAACTGGG
>JBFMGS010000019.1:18337-22179 GCA_040752635.1 Bacillota bacterium | reverse complement strand
TCTCCTCGCCGGGCAGGCCCTGGGCCGTTGAGGCCCGCGCCACGTACAGCCCGAACGATGCGGCCATGAAGGACGCGGTCGGCAAGATCGAGTTCTCGCCGTCCGAGCGGTGGAACATCAAACTGGGGGCGAAGTACAGTTTCCCAGGGCAGGCGCTGGACAGGGTGGAGAGCGAGGTCATGCTCAAGCTCTCCGACACCTGGAAGGTAGAATGGGTGCTGGTGTACGGGGGGCCTGCGTCGTCCAAGGGTGTGCTCCGAGGAGATGTAGCTGTGACCCGGGACTTGCACTGCCGAGAACTCAAGCTGTCGTACAGTCACACGCAGAAGCAGGTGTGGCTGGAATACAGGATCAAGGCGTTCCCGTATGAGGGGCTGCGCTTCGGCCTCGGCGACCAGGGCGTGCTGTTCTGACCCGAGTGCATGGACACACGCTCGCGACGGTGCGGACCTAAGTGTGGCGTCACAAATCTACACCACGTCTTCAGACGGGTCGCGTCGGGGTTGCCGATGTTGCATTCGGTAATGTCCAAATTCCAACGCCCCGTCATGCAATCACCAGCAACCCCCGGCAAATTCGGGAGCATTTCCAGACTCTTGCTTAGTCGGGGCGTAACTGCTGTGGCATACGAGCATACGAAGGGGACGGGCTGATGGGAGGTGCCGATGATGCCTAGGGGGATGCTGATGGCGATGATCGTCCTGGGTGCCGTATGCGTGGTGTCGCTCGGTGCGGTCCTCCTGAGGCCTGCACCACCCGAGCCCCCTCCGCCCCCCCTGCCTGTCTCTCAAGACGGCCCTGGCATAGCAGTTGAGCAAACGCGCTTCGTAGGCAGGTCGGGCGGGGCGAGACGCTGGGAGTTCGATGCAGACGAGGTGCGTGTAAAGCAGGGTGAGAGTCGTGTGGCCCTCGCAGGCATTCGCAATGGCGTGTTCTACAACGGGAACAGGGCCTGGCTGAGTTTTTCGGCTGCACGCGCCGAGGTGGATACCGCTACCAACGATCTCAAGCTGGAATACGTCAGCTTTACCTCCGAGGAGGGCGACAGGCTCTCTGCGGACACTCTCACCTGGTCTGAGAAGGACGAGAAGGTGGTAATCGAGGGCAATGTCCGCGTCGAGCGGGACACGAGTTCCGTGTTGCTTTGCGAGAAAGCCGAGTACCACCTGGGCGAGAACGTGCTCGAGACTGTCGGTAAGACCACCGTCGAGATCGAACTGCCAGAGGAATGATGTTCGGAGCAAGTGATGTTCGGAACGACGGCTTGCTCATCTATGATGCAGTGGAGCTTCCAGCCAGCGGTTCACAGTTGAATAGCCCCGTAAGGAGGGAGGATGAAACAGAGTGAGTACGAAAATGGCTGCCAGGACCAGGGTGATCGCAGGGCTTATACTGGCGAGCCTGGCCGTGATTCCTCTTGGAGCGGAGGCCGCGAAGGAGAAGGTTGTGATTACGGCAGACAAGAAGGTCACCGTGGACTTCGATGCCGACATCACCATGTTTGAGGGGGAGGTGAGAATCTCCTATTCGGATGTCGTTATCACGGCCGATCGGGCCGAAGTGAAGGCTAGAAAGGTGGCCACCATCACGGGGCGAGTGAAGCTTGCCCAGCCTGACATCACCCTCACGGGCGACGTTCTTACTGCATACATCAGCGAGAAAAGGGTAGTTGTAGAGGGTAACGTCGTCCTCACGAAGGACGAGGAAAAATCGGAGGACTCGAAGAGCGCGGGAGGGAGCGCCGGGTCAGGCGCGGCAAGCCCCGGCGGGAAAGAGCGCGTGGTCGTCGCCTGCGACAGGATGGAGCTCAAGACCAGCACGCGGGGGTTTTCTGCCACCGGAAACGTTACGATGAAGCGGGGCGAGACCCACGCGCGGGCCGACCGGGCAACCTACACCGAGAAAGACAAGCTCGCCGTGCTCGAGGGCAACGTCTTCGCAGAGGGGAAGAACCGGGAGACGGTGAAGTGCCAGAAGCTTCTTTTCCGAACAGACCGCGAGTATATAGAAGCCCTTGATAAAGTCACCCTGGAGTTCGAGGTGGAAGAGGAAGAAGAGAAGAAATAGAGACAGGATTTACATGGCCGCCTCTAGCAGGCACTATGTTATAATCAGGTAAGGTCCGCCGGGACCAAGCTAGCCGGAATTGCAGGTACACTTGCGTACTGGCTTCGCCCGGCGGAGTGTAGGAGGCGGCCTGGTGCTTTCGGTAGTAAGAGAGGGCTTCGCCAGGGATCTCCTCGTAACCCTCGTAGCGACCGTGCTCCTTGGTGCCGCTGTAGCCGGCGGCGTGGCCCGCGCGGTTGATACATACCTCGGCAGACAGGTCACGGGAGTCCTCGGTGACCTGGGTGAATACGACCTCATACTGCACGTCAGGGAAGACGCTCGGGAGCTCGCGCGCTCAGAGATCGCGAAGGTGTTGGCTTCGTCGTTCAAGGGCGCCCGCATGAAGGAAGGCCCCACCGTCATCGGTAAGGCCAATTTCTTCATAGCCCTCCCGGACGAGCGCCGCACCCGCAGCGGGCTCGAGGGCCTTGCGCGCGCGCTGGGGGATGTTCCCGGCGCAAGCGGCGAAACCTACATCATCGAACCCAGGCTGAGCGTAGGCGGCGTGGAGCCCGGGGCCTTTCAGGTCCTCATGAACGAGATAGAGAAGCTGCCGGGAGTGAGGTTCTGTTTCCGCGACGGCGGCACCATCGCTGTCGTCCTTGACTCCATTGCAGATCTCGGACGCGTCTCAGATGCCCTCAAGGATCTTCTTGACCGCTACAAAGTAGTTGAAGTCAGGTTTCCCATCGGCCAGGAGATGGACGATTCCGTCGCCGCGGGGGATGCGTTTGCCAGGGCTCTCGCGTCTCTAGCCGGAGCCTCCTTCTCTCGCGACATAACGCGCCACGGCACAAGCTCTGATCTCGCCGACCTCACTGCGACACTAACGGAGATGAAGCGATTCCTGCAACATTACGCAGCTCGCGTTGAGATATCCATCGACGGTGATGCGCCCCTCCGCCCGGGCGATCTTGTGTTCCTTGAAGCGCCTTCGGCTAGAAACGGCCCAGCGAAGTCTGTCCAGGCGGCTGCGCGAAAGCCCGGGCCGGCCAACGCCGAGGCTGCCAGCCCGCCGGGTGTGCCCGCCACCCACGGCGTGCTCGTTCAGGTCAAGGAGATCACGGGCAATAAGGCGTGGGGGATGGTAATAGAGGGAGACACGGATTCCCTGGGATTCATGACGGGTGCTGCGCCCAGTCGAGCTGGCGGGAGGGATGCAAGTCCCCAGGGGGTCTCGGCGGGCGGGTATGGCGGCGCCGTAGCCAACGGCGCCGGACGATCCTCCACAGGGGCTGTGGAAAAGACTATTGCCGCCAACACGCGCGTGTACCAAACGCCTCTCGTTGCCGCGTTTCTCGTGGATGACAGCGACCGCCCGCACAAGAAGATCGGGACGGCGCAGGTCACAAGCGAGAGCAAGAGGCTCGGGTACATGGTGGACGAGAGCATCCGCTTGCTGCGCGAGCTCGAAGCGTTCAGAGATGACGCCTACCAGGCGTCTCTTTCCGCGCTGGACATCCTCGACATGTATGATACGACCGTGGGCCGGCTCGTTGACGTCCAGAGAGCCCTCGAGAGGGCATCGGAGGCGCTTGGCAACTCCGGTGGCACGCTAGGGTGGCAGGAGGCGGCCGCCGTGGAAAAGGCGCTCCGCGACGCCATCAGCGTCGTGGACTCACTGGGGTCGGCTCTCGACGACATGGACTCTTTCGAGTCACAGGCGAAGCAGGTGCTTTCGATTCTGTCGTCCACCGGGAGTCTTTTCGAGGAAGAGGCGGCAGCCTCGGGAG
>JBFMGS010000019.1:7092-18237 GCA_040752635.1 Bacillota bacterium | reverse complement strand
AGCGTCGTGGACTCACTGGGGTCGGCTCTCGACGACATGGACTCTTTCGAGTCACAGGCGAAGCAGGTGCTTTCGATTCTGTCGTCCACCGGGAGTCTTTTCGAGGAAGAGGCGGCAGCCTCGGGAGATCTATCCCCGGCTTTGAGAGACAAGGTTGCGGCCTTGCGGTCCGCGCTTGATCTGGCTGGCGTCCGAGCGGTCGAAAGGGCGAAGGCCATAGACGAGTTCGTCCGCCAGATGAACCCCGCTGCAACTCAGCTCGCCAGGTGGAAAGCGACCCTGTCCGGCCTCACGGGGCGGGTGTCGGGCATACGGGCCCTCCTTGCAACCGGCCGCGCCGGGGTGGTGGTCTCCGATATGCTCGACGCGACAAACACCGTGCTGGCACAGATGCAGTCCATGGACGTCGTCGGAATGCGAGAGGCGGTGCGCGAAGTCTCGAGGGACCTCGGCGCTGTGCGGGACATCGATACCGGTTCCATAATCCGGGAACTTGAATACATAAAGGCATCGTTGCCGAATCTAAGAGACGACGAGGTCGGGCGGTCGATCCGCCTGATCGACCGCTACATAGGCGGCGAGGTCATACCCGGTGACAGCCTCCAAATCCTGGTGGATAGCGGAGTGGACCGGGCGGGGGCGAGGATGGCGGCGGAGAAGAGGTTCGGCCCGAACGTGCGCGTATACGTGAGTCCTGCTGGCGTCGTAGAGCCGGGGGTCCGTAGCCAGGTGTACAGAGTGCTCCATGAGGCGAGGGCAACCGTGGCAGCGCTGGTTTCGTTCGTCTTCAGCCTTCTTGTCCTGGCTCTGGATCACGCAGCGATCGTGAGCGCCATACGGGAGTTCCAGCGCGGCAAGGCCCCGAGGCGGCGGGCCCGGAACATCGATGCTGGCTCGGCGTACGCGATGGTGGTGGGCGCCGCGATTCTCGTACCGGTATTCATCATGTCCGGCGCGAAGGTTCCATACTTTGGAACGGGACACGTGGCTGTGCTCGGGGCGGCCATAGGCTACCTGGTATCCACCCAAAGCGAGAGAATAAGCCCGGCCTCTGGTGAAGAGATCACCGCTGGGATGGCCATGGGCCTCACACATACAGACATAATGCGCGAGATCGTAGTCCCTTCCTCGAGGCCGGGCATACTTAGCTTGCTGAATCGGCGAAAAGTAAGATTTCGGGGGACGGCCGACTGACTCTCTTTGTTAGTGAGGTGAGGCCGGATATGGGAAGCAGCCTGCACGGGCTGGCCCTTGCGACGACGGGCGCACGTCCAGGCACAAGGCCGGGTATGCCCGTCCTGAAAGTTGAAATGCTGGCCAAGAGATACGGGAAAACCCCGGCGCTCGCCGGAATCGACCTCGAGGTGCGGCCGGGTGAGACCGTGATCGTTACGGGTCCTAGCGGGTGTGGCAAGTCTACCTTGCTCCGGTGTATAGTCCGGCTCGTCGAACCGGATTCCGGCAGGATCACTTTCGGCGGATGCGACGTAACTTCCCTTTCTTACGCAGAGCTTCTCCAGGTGAGAAGGAGGATAGGGTTCGTGTTTCAGCACTCGAACCTCATCGCCAGGCTCTCCGCCCTTGATAACGTGGCGCTCCCCCTCATTGCGGCGGGCGCACCGCCCGATGCAGCTCGAGAAAGGGCGCGCGCAGCCCTTGACCGGGTGGGCCTCGCAGGGCCTACAGCGCATCGCAGGCCGCGCGAACTCTCGGGCGGCGAACGCCAGCGGGTAGCGATAGCCCGGGCCATAGCGCCGAACCCCGTCCTCATGCTCTGGGACGAGCCCACCGCCTCGCTTGACCCGATACTCGTAAGCGAGGTGGTCGATGTCATGGAGGACCTCGTCAGGGCAGGCGATACCGCGATGGTCATAGTCACCCACGAAATGCGCTTCGCGCTCCGCGCCGCGGATAGGCTGGTACTGCTCGACCATGGGGCGGTTGCGGAGCAGGGAGCGCCTGCCGATGTTTTCGCAAACCCCATGTCAGAGGTGGGAAGGAAGTACCGGAGGCTTCTCGAGTCCTGAATGCGTAGCCCCGGGGGCCCTGCGATGCGAACTTGATCGAGGGGCAAAACGCAACGGGTAGGGTGTAACGCATTTCCTGCTGCGCTTCCTGCTGCGCTGCCGAGGCCACGCCGCAGGAAGGGAAAGCTGCGTGGATGTAGAACTACACATGAGACAGAAAACAGAAGGCAAGCCTGCAAGGGGGGCAAGCCTGCAAGGTTGAGGCAAGGGGCAACCGGACGGCAGACTACCATAGCAAGACCGGCATCGTACGAGGGACGCGGGCTTCACACAGGTGAGCGCGCGCGCATCACCATTTCCCCCGCCCCTGCCGGCACCGGCATCCTGTTCGGCCGAATAGACCTTTCCCGACATGCGGTGATACCCGCCACGGTGGACCACATAGGTGAGTCGCACCGTGCTACCAATCTCTGCCGGAACGGCATAACCGTCCTGACCGTCGAACACCTCCTCGCGGCTATCATGTGGTGCGGCATCGATAACGCAATAGTAGAAGTGGATGGCGGGGAGGTCCCGCTCGGCGACGGAAGCGCACTCACCTTCGTGGAGTTAGTCGAAGAAGCCGGTGTGAGGGAGCTTGACTCCGGGCGCACAGAGATCCGGGTGCAGGCTCCCGCCCGAGTGACGAGGGGTCAAAGCCACCTGGTGGCGCTGCCGTATGAGGGGTTTCGGGTGAGCTTCACGTTTGTCGGCGCAAGGCCGGGGGCAACCTCCGAGTATGTGGATTTCGAGGTAAGCCCGGACACCTTCAAGAAGGAAATCGCGCCCGCGCGCACCGTCGGATTCGAATGGGAGCTGAACACGCTGCGTGAGAAGGGGCTCGCGCTCGGAGCGACCCGGGATCAGGCCGTGATCGTAGGTGACAGCGGGTATGTCGGCGCGTCGAGATTCCCCGATGAAGCCGCCCGCCACAAAGCCCTCGACCTCCTGGGCGATATCGCTCTCGTCGGTCGTGTGGCGGGCCACTTTATAGGGGTCGGCTCGGGGCACTCGCTCAACCACGAGCTTGCCAGGATCCTGGCCCGTCAGGCCGCAGACAAAGGCGGCACGGGCAGGAAGGCCCCGGCTTCCAGCGGCTGCTCGCCGTGTAACTGACAAACTGGCGCAGAAAACAGGAGGAATTGAAAGTCGATCATGATTGGGGCCGCCGAGATTCAGAGAGTCTTGCCGCACAGGTATCCATTTCTCCTTGTTGACCGGATCATCGAGGCCGAACCGGGCCGGCGTGCTGTGGGCCTGAAAAACGTCACAATCAACGAGCCGTTTTTCCAGGGTCATTTTCCGGGGAACCCGGTGATGCCCGGGGTCCTCATCCTGGAGGCCATGGCCCAGGTGTGCGCGTTCACCGCGCTCGAGTCTCCCGAGGGCCAGGGTAAGCTCGCGTACCTTGCGGCCGTGGACAGGGCCAGGTTCCGCCGTCCAGTGGTGCCGGGGGATCAGCTAAGGATAGAGGTTGAGCTCATCCGGACGAGGGGTAACGTCGGGAGAGTCGCTTGCTCCGCATTCGTGGGAGAAAGGCTTGTAGCCGATGCCGAGCTCACCTTCGCCTTCGTGGACGCGCAGCAAGGAGAGGCCAGCGCGGCACCACAGGAGGGTACGAGTGGGCGAATGCAATAGCCGAGTTGCGGATGCACGGTTGCTCGCAGTTTCTGACCGGCTTGGGACTCGAGTTGGGGTTCAGAAGTGTTTCCCAGCATAGCGAAAAGCGGCGCGACTTCATGGCTGCCAGCGAACAACGCCGCGAGGGGGTATCCTGATGAAGGCCGTCCAAAGACCCAGCTTTCGCATGAGAAAGATTCACGACACCGCCATCATTCACCCTGGCGCCAGGATTGGTCAGGATGTCACCATAGGGCCTTACTGTATCATCGGCGAGGACGTGGTTATAGGCGATGGGTGCAAGCTTGCCAGCCACGTTGTCATCGACGGCCCGACCATCATCGGCAAGAACTGCACCTTTTCCTCTGGGGCCAGGATCGGCGTAGAACCCCAGGACTACAAGTTTAACGGCGAGAAGACAACCCTCGTCATAGGCGACAACAACGTCTTCCGGGAATACACCACTGTGAGCCGCGGCACGGTTACCGGCCACGGCGAGACGCGCATCGGCGACAACAACATGGTCATGTCCTACGGTCACATCGCTCACGACTGTCGGATAGGGAATCACACGGTCATTACAGGAGGGGGCGCGCTCGCGGGGCATTGTACGCTAGAAGACTACGCAATCATCGGCGGCATGGCAGGAGTCCACCAGTTTGTGAAAATCGGCAAGATGGCCATGATCGGCGCCATGGCCAAGGTCACGAAGGACGTGCCTCCCTATATGCTGGTTGACGGTAACCCCGCCCGCGTTATCGGAGTGAATATCGTGGGGATGCGCAGGAACGGCGTTCCGCTCGAGGTCCGCGACGCAGTAAGGCGGGCCTACAAGATCCTCTACGAGTCCGGGCTCAACCTCACGCAGGCCATCGGCAAGATCGAGACAGAGCTCTCGGGGTCCGGTGAAATCGAGGGCCTTCTCCAGTTCCTTAAAGCGTCATGTAGAGGCGTCATCGCAGGCCACCCCCATGGGGTGCGCGATTGAAGGGCGGGCGGAGTTCATTGGCGAAGCTCGGACTCATCGCCGGCGAGGGGGAACTCCCGGCCCTTGTAGCGCGAAATGCGTCCGGCCTCGGCAACGAGGTGGTGGTCGTATCCCTCTCTGACAAGCTCGATCCCCAGGTCAGCAGCGCCGCCAGCCGCATTTACAGGGTAGACCTTACGGATGCCTCCACCATCCTACCCATCCTCAAGAACGAGGGCGTAACCCAGGTCGTCATGATCGGCAAGGTGTGGAGGGCGGCCGGCTTCGAGCGCAAGGCGTGGCGGGCGATCCAGGAAGTCACCCCTGGCAAGCGCGACGGAGCTGATACATCTGTGCTTGCGGCCTTCGTAAAGGGGCTCGAGGCGGAGGGGATCGTTGTCCTGGGCCAATTGCTCTACCTGGGTGATGCTGTGCCGCGCGAAGGAGTTCTGGGGCGTCGGAGTCCCTCTCCAGCCGAGTGGGAGGATGTACAGTTCGGGTTTGCGATGGCAAAGCACATAGCCGGGGCTCGCATAGGCCAGGCAGTGGTCGTGAAAGATCGCACTGTGGTTGCGGTGGAGGCGGCGGAGGGCACGGATGACATGATAAGGCGAGCAGGGCACATGGCTCCCGGCTGCGTTGTGGTGAAGGTGGCGTGGCCCGGTCAGGATGACCGGTTCGACGTGCCGGCTGTAGGTCCTGATACTGTAGAAGTGATGCGGCAGATGAAGGCCGCGGTTCTCGCCGTCGAGGCTGACCGCACGATAGTGGTGAGGAGAGATGACGTCATAGCGCTTGCAGACGCTGCAGGGATCGCGGTCGTCGCGGTAAAATCGGCGAACGGCCGGACGGAGCAGGAAGAACGGGGGGCTGGAGGCGCTTGAAGGTCATGATCGTGGCCGGGGAGGCGTCCGGTGACATTTACGGAGGCCGCCTGGCTGAAAAGGTAAAGATGCTACGCCCTGACGCCGAGATCTTCGGCATCGGGGGGACGTCGATGCAGGCCGCCGGTGTGCGCCTGCTTTTCAACCCTACTGCACTCTCTGCGGTCGGGCTTGCAGAGGCGGTGCGCAGCGTGGCCGTGCTCCGGCGGGTGCTCACAAAGGCGATTGAGGCGCTCGCCTCGGAGGCCCCGGATTGCCTGGTCCTCATAGACTTCCCCGAGTTCAACATGCGCCTGGCTGATGCGGCCAGAAGGTGCGGGGTCAAAGCCGTGTACTTGTTCCCCCCCACTGCGTGGGCATGGCGCAGGGGCCGCGCCAAAAAGGTCGCCAAGACCGTCACGAAAGTCGCATCGGTGTTTCCGCTGGAGGCTGAGGTTTACCGCGAAGCCGGGGCCAGCGTGGAGTTTGTGGGCCATCCCTTGCTGGATCTCGTGGAACCTGCCCGGCCCGGGGATCGGGAAGCGGCAAGAAAAGACCTGGGCCTCGAGTCTGCCAGGGTGGTAGGCATTCTACCCGGCAGCCGCAGCCAGGAGATCAGGCTGCTGCTCCCGCCGCTTCTCGATGCAGCCGCAAGGATCGCCCGGGCAAAGCCCGAGGTGGGGTTCGTGATGCCGATTGCCCACACGGTGTCCGGCGAGTATGTGCGCGCCAGGGTCGAAGCATCCGGCGTGAGTGTGCGCGTTGTGTCCGGCCAGGCCAACCGGTGCATGGCGGCTGCCGATGCGCTTATGGTGGCGTCGGGCACCGCCACCCTGGAGGCCGCCATAATCGGGACGCCCATGGTGGTCGTGTACCGAACCTCATCCTCTACGTGGGCGCTTGGAAAGCTTCTTCTTACGATACCGTACATTTCGTGGCCGAACATTCTCGCAGGCAGCAGAATTGTTCCTGAACTCTTGCAGGGCGAGGCGTCAGGTCCGAGGATCGCAGGCGAGATCCTGAGGATACTGGATAACCCGGGGCTTGCCGCGCGTATGGCCGCGGATCTCGCAGAGGCGCGCGCGAAGCTGGGGTCCACGGGCGCGCTGGACCGCACTGCGAGGCTTGTGACCGAGGTGGCGGGAGCATGAACGGGTGCTGTAGCGTTATCGCCGGGGTGACCCGGCGGTGAGCGGCGGCGGACGGGCTGCCATCGTGGTCGTGGCGAACGGCCCGGGCGAGGTCGCGGGCTGGGTGAGGCCGCTTGTGTCGAGCCTGCGCGCGTCGGAGGCCAGGGTTGCTTCGGCCTTTGAGGGTCTTGAAATCATCGTCGTGCTGCCCCCGTGCCCTTTTGCGAGCGGGTGGGAAGCGCAGGTAGTGGCTGGCTTCTCAGGCGTCGATGCCGTGGTGACGCCATCCGAGTACGTGAGGTACGCTCTTCTCGGGGTAGTCCCGCAGGGTCTTGCGCGGGTCGGGTGGCGACGGCCGGGCGGCCGGCCCGGCATCATAGTCCACCTCGGCGGCGACCCCATGCACTCTGCGCTTCTTGCCAGGAAGCTCCGCCTTCCCGCGGTCGCATACAGCGACCGAAGCGCCGCGTTCACGGGGAGTTTCGTCCGGTTCATGGTCGAGGACGCCCGCATCCGGGACAAGCTCCGCCGCAAGGGCGTGCCCGACGAACGCATCGATATCGTGGGAAGCCTCATGGTGGATGGCGTCCGGCCGGTCTCGAGCAGGGACGTTGCCAGGGCGGCACTGGAGGCTGACGGCGCTTCGCCTGTCGTCTGCCTCATGCCCGGGAGCAGGTGGCGACAGGTGTTGCATGGCCTGCCCTTCTTTCTCAGGGTTGCGGAGATCGTGAAGAGGTTTAGGGACGACGCGGAATTCGTGATGGTCCTCTCCCCGTTCGTCACCGTAGACATGGTGGCGAAAGCGCTCGCTGCCGCCGCAGATGGCATGCCCGCTGCGCAGCGCGCCTCCCATGGGCTCGAGGGAACGGGCGGTGAGCTTAGGGTCATACCCGGTAGTGCTGTCCCGTACGTCATTGAAACGAGCGGCCGCGCCCGCGTGAAGGTGGCGGACAGGGATCGCTATGACATGATGGCAGCTTCTGACGTTGCCGTGACCATGCCCGGCACGGTCACAGCGGAGCTCGCATTCCTCGGGATTCCTACAGTGGTGGCTGTACCGCTCAATCTGCCCGAACACATCCCGCTTCCAGGTGTCCTGGGTATTGTCGGGAGCATGCCAGTCGTCGGCAGGCACCTGAAGCGGGTGGGGGTGCGAAAGGCTTCGGAGCGAATCGAGTTTACTGCAATTCCCAACAAGCGGCAGCGGCGCATGATCACCCCGGAGGTGCGCGGTGTGCTGACCGCAGAGGATATAGCCATCAAGCTGCTGGAACTCTTGCAGGACAATGACTTGCGCGGTAGAATTGCTGTGGAGCTAAGGCAGGCCATGGGCCGGCCTGGCGCGGCAGAGCGAGCATCTGCGATAATCCTCGACACGCTGGTTGCGACTGGGGGTAGGCGCGCTTGACGCGTCCCGGAGGTCCTCTCGTAAGGCTTATCAGGCTGATGATGCCGTACGGCCACGTTCTCGTGGCGGGCCTGGTTTGCACTGCCTTCGCGGGCCTTTCGAACCTCGCAGTGTACTGGGTAGTGAAGGAGCTCATCGACAGGGTGCTCTCAGGGCCCGACGTGGCTACCAGGGCGCATATGCTCAACCTCATAGTCGTCGGCATCCTGGTCCTTTTCTTTTTGAAGGGGATCGTGTCATACGGCCAGGTATACTTGATGGCTTTCGTGGGCCACAGGGTGGTCGCGGACCTGCGCGAGAACGTATACGGGCACCTCCAGCGCATGTCGCTGGGATTCCACGAGAGCCGGCGCAGGGGAGAGATGATATCGCGGGTCACAAACGATGTGGCCATCGTTCAGGTGAGCGTGGCCTCCGGCATTGCCGAACTCCTGTCTCAGATTGTAATGCTTGGCGGCATCATAGGGCTTATGTTTTACCTCGACTGGAAGCTTTCTCTTACCACGTTCGCTCTCATGCCTGTAGTCGCAACGGTGGTAGGCAGGGCCGGCAGCAAGCTCCGCACGATAACCGGGCTCATTCAGAGCAAGATCGCTGACGTCACTTCTGTTCTGCAGGAGACTCTCGCCGGGATCAGGATAGTGAAGGCCTTCACCATGGAAGCCCATGAGATGGAGAGGTTCAGGCGCGAAAACGAGGGCAACTTCGATGCTGCTATGAAAGGGGCGAAAGTGAATGCGGCTATCGCCCCGCTCGTGGAGTTTCTGGCGGTGGTAGGGCTTGCGGCAGTCCTGTGGTACGGCGGAAGACAGGTCATAAGCGGGAGACTGACCCTGGGGGGGTTTATGGCGTTTCTCGGCGCAGTCGGAACCCTCCCTACCCCCCTGGGGCGCCTATCCGCTACCTATGGCGCATTCCAGCAGGCCCTCGGCGCTGCCGACAGGATCTTCGCGCTGCTTGATGCAGAGCCGGAGGCCCAGGATTCGCTGGGCGCGGTGAACCTGCCGCCTACTATCGAGGGCCGGATCGACTTCGTGGACGTGTACTTCGCCTACCACGTCGATGAGCCGGTCCTGAGCGGGATAAACCTCACGGTTGCGCCGGGCGAGGTCGTAGCGCTGGTCGGCCCGAGCGGCGCCGGAAAAACAACGCTCATCAACCTCATTCCGAGGTTCTATGACCCCTGCGCGGGGAGCGTGCTCATCGATGGGTATGACGTCCGAAAGGTCAGGTTATCATCGCTGCGACGGCAGATCGGCCTGGTGCCCCAGGAGACTATTCTCTTCAGCGTGAGCGTGGCGGAGAACATCGCTTACGGAAGGCCGGGAGCGAGCGAGAGGGAGGTCGTGGAGGCCGCGAGGCTTGCGAACGCGCACGAGTTCATCATGCGTCTGCCTAACGGGTATCACACGCTTCTCGGCGAACGAGGAGTGGCGCTCTCAGGCGGGCAGCGGCAGAGGATCGCGATCGCGCGGGCGCTTCTCAGAAACCCGAGGATCCTCATCCTGGACGAGGCTACGTCATCGCTCGATCCCGAGTCCGAAGCGCAGGTGCAGGAGGCGCTTTCCCGGCTCTTCCGGAATCGGACCACCCTCATAATAGCCCACCGCCTGTCCACTGTGCGGATGGCCGACAGGATCCTCGTGCTCGACGGCGGGAAGATCGTTGAGGAGGGGACCTACGAAGAGCTCCTGGCCAAAGGCGGGCTTTACGCAAGGCTTTCTTCTGCAAGGTTCGGGGAGGATCAAGTCGTCTAAGCCAGTACGCATAGATAGTCATCGGTAGTCATCGCTTTGGGAGGGTTGCCGGTGATTGCATGATGGGGACGGCGCCCCGGCACGCAACACCGGCGAGCTCAGCACAGGTCGTATCCTGAGAAGTGGCGTGGATTCTGACATCCAACTTGGCGTTCGGAGGTAGTCAGTGTGAAGGCCATGATCATGGCCGCAGGGGTGGGCTCGCGCCTTGAGCCCCTGACGGTGAACATCCCGAAGCCTATGGTGCCGGTGGCAAACAGGCCGGTCATGGAGCATATACTGGCTCTCCTCCGAAGCCACGGCATTACCGATGTCGTGGCGAACCTGTGGTACCTTCCCGAGCATATCGAGGGCTACTTCGCCGACGGCGCCAGGTTCGGGGTGAACCTCCGTTATTCGCGCGAGCAGAACCTCCGCGGCACCGCGGGCGGCGTGCTTGCCGCGCAATCCATGCTCATCGGGGCCGCCGCGGGAACCGCCGCGCCGGGGGGGGCCGCCTCAAGCTTCGTGCTGGTCGCGGGCGACGCCCTCACGACGGTTGACATAACCAGGCTCATCGCGTTCCACGAAGCTAAGGGGGCCGTTGCGACGATAGGCCTTAAGCCCGTTCCTGACCCATCGAGGTTCGGGGTGGCTGTGACCGATTCCGATGGAAGGATCTTGCGGTTTCAAGAGAAGCCGAAGCCCGGGGAAGCGGAGAGCAACCTCGCAAATACCATGATTTACGTGTTCCGACCCGAGATCTTCGACCACATCCCGACCGAGGGCACGCCCGACTTCGGCCGGGATGTGTTCCCCCGCCTTATCCAGGAGGGGGTCCCATTCTATGGACTTCCCGTAGATGAATACTGGTGTGATATCGGAACTCTTACCCAGTATCGGCTTGCGCACAGGGATGTATTGTCGGGCGCTGTTGGCGTCAAGATCCCCGGTCGAGAGGTCGCCCGGGGGGTATGGATAGGCGAGGGAGCCGACGTGAACCCGAGTGCTGCGCTGTACGCTCCTGTGCTCATTGGAGTCGGCGCCCGGGTGGACCGGGATGCGCGCATCGGTCCCTACAGCGTCATAGGGGACAACTGCGTCGTTGACGCAGGCGCCAGTATCTCGGGGAGCGTGATCTGGAACAACACTCACGTAGGGAGAAACGCGAGGCTGGTGGACTGCGTGGTAGGGAGCGAGTGTTACCTTCAGGCCGGGTCCCTGCTGGGCGAGGGGGTAGTGCTGAGCGATGAGTGCGTGGTCGAGGAGGAGGGCGTCGTTAAGAAGAACGTCAAGATCTGGCCGCGAAAGACGGTGAAGAAGAGGGTGGCCGTGTGGTGAGGCGGCGCACCGGTGCCATCATAATCATCGTAGCTGTGGCGCTTGTCGGCGCATGCGGGCTCGGGCTTTACATG
>JBFMGS010000019.1:0-6992 GCA_040752635.1 Bacillota bacterium | reverse complement strand
TGAGCTCTACGCGGATGCGGAACTCAAAGTGGCGTCCGTAAAAGGTAGTGTGAGGTTCAGCACCACAGTGAAAACCGACTAAAGCCGGGAGGCAACCAAGCCAGGAAGCAGCCAGCGTTTGCGGAATGTACGCGCCTTTTGCGCAAGAAGAGCGTCTCGAAGAGGGGGGTGCGGCGGGATTGCCCTGTCCAGGGAGGATGATTCTTATGTTGAGCAACGGTCATGGCGAAGACGTGATCGGCGCCATGGTCGCTCAGGAAGTGCGGGCGTTACGCCCGTCCCTGGACGTGGTGGGGTTTCCGCTCGTGGGGACGGGCAAGCCATACAGCGACGCGGGTGTCAAGGTCGCCGGCGTTCAGAAGCCGATGCCGAGCGGCGGGTTCGCAAAACACGGTATCGTCCTTCTAGCCCGCGACATAAGGGCGGGGCTTCTCGGCCTCACGCTGCGGCAGGCCCGGCATTTACGCGCCCTCAGGCGCGAGGTGGAGGTCGCGGTGTGCGTTGGAGATGCATATCCGGTTCTCCTGGCGGGCCTGTTCGTGAAGCGTCCCACGCTCTGCCTCTCCACCGCCAAGTCGGAGTATATCCACGGGCACTACGGCATCGAGAAATGGCTCATGAAGAGACTCTGCGGCCTTGTCCTCGCGCGTGATGAGAAAACTGCACGGGCGCTTGCAGACTCTGGTGTCAACGCGGCGTATGCAGGCAACGTCATGATGGACGCCTTTTCCATAACAGGGGAGAGCTTCGGTCTCTCTCTGGAGAAGAAAGTGGTGGGCATTCTTCCGGGGTCGCGGGAGGAAGCCTACCATAATATGGTGGAGATGCTGGAGATCGTCAGGCGCCTCGCCGCTATGAGCGGGAACGGACTTGATTTTCTGGTGGGGCTTGCGCCCAGCCTCAACGCAGAGTCGCTGGCCGAGACAGTCGCAAAGGCCGGGTGGCGATATGCCCCGGGTACGCAGGGCGACCTCGAGTCGGGCGTTGTAGGGTGGCTTTGCCCGGACTCTGGGGACGAGCCGCATGTCACCGTGACTCAGGGCATGTTCGGGGATGTCCTCAACGTCAGCAACGTCATTATCGGGCTTTCTGGCACCGGCAACGAGCAGGCTGCAGGGCTCGGGAGGCCCGTCGTGGCATTTCCTGCGGGTGGCCCCCAGTTCAACGAGAAGTTCGCAAGGGCGCAGAAGAAGCTGCTCGGGGAGGCGCTAGCCCTGGTGGAATCGGGCGGCGCGGAGGCGGTGGCCCGGGAGGTCATGGCCATCCTCGGTGACCCGGCGCGCGTTGCGAGGATGCGCCGCGCAGGTCACGAAAGGATGGGGGAGCAGGGAGCAGCCACTCGGACGGCGAAGATCATAGTCAACTACCTTGACACCGGCAACTGGGATGCCGGCTACTAGGAGGACCGGGAGGGTTTATCATGTCGGCGGAGGTACTCAGGCGGATGGTTGCAGGCGCCCTTTGCGCGCTCATCGGCGCGGCTCTGATCATGGCGCCCCTGGCAACGCGGGCGGCGGCGCAAGGCTCTCAAGCTACACCTGGTGCCGGAGACAGCTTCGACATAACTGCAGACGAGGTCAAGTACAGGGGCAAGGACCGGGTGACCATCGCTGACGGCAGGGTGCTCATTCTTTTCAGGTCCTTCCGGGTGACCGGCGACCACGCTGAATATGACGACAAGGTGCCGTGCGTGCGGGTCAAGAGCAAGGGCAAGGTCAGGTTCGAGGATGTAAAGGAGAAGACCGTGCTCACCGCGGGAGAGATCGCGTTCTACCTGACCGAGGAGAAAGTGGATGCTACAGGTGGCGTGGTCATGAACTACCAGGACGGGAGGGTTCTGGCGTCGGGCGACAGCTTGTCATATTCGGGGAAGGAGAAAAAGGGCGTCGTGACCGGGAACGCCAGAGTGGAGATGGGGCGTAGAGTCTTCACAGCAAGCGTCATCACCGTCCTCTTCGAAGAAGAGACCGTCATTGCTACCGGCGGCACACGCACGGTCATTCCAGGCGAGGATATCAAGACCCCCGGCGGCTCTAGTTAACCGCACTTCGGGAGGGACGTAAGTGGGAATTGTGTGTCGAGAGCTGGTGAAGGCGTACGGCCGGCGAAAGGTGGTCCTGGGTGTCAGCCTCGAGGTCAACCCCGGCGAGGTGGTGGGCCTTCTCGGCCCGAACGGGGCCGGGAAGACCACAACGTTCTACATGATAGTCGGGCTCGAGGCTGCGCAAGAGGGGACGATCACCCTCGCAGGCCGGGATATCACCAGGCTTCCCATGCATCGGCGCGCCAGGCTCGGCCTGGGTTACCTTGCCCAGGAGCCGTCCATCTTCAGGAAGCTTTCCGTTGAGGATAACATCCTGGCCATCCTGGAGCTCATGGGCATGCCTCCAAGAAAGCAGCGCGTCCGCTTGAACGAGCTTCTCGACGAGCTCAATATAGGACACCTGCGCAAGCAGATGGGATACACCCTGTCGGGCGGCGAGCGCAGACGCGTGGAGATCGCAAGGACTCTCGCGGCATCGCCAGGGTTCATCCTGCTGGACGAGCCTTTCACGGGTGTTGACCCGATTGCCGTTGCCGACATCCAGGAGATCATCGGGCGTTTCCGCCGGCAAGGGCTGGGTGTGCTCGTAACCGACCACAACGTCCGCGAGACCCTATCTATTGTTGATCGGGCCTACATCATGCACCAGGGAAAGATCCTGGTCTCGGGCGACGCGGCGTCCATCGCCGAGGACCCCGTGGCGCGCAAGTTCTACCTGGGGGAGCGGTTTACCCTTTGAGACTGGTTGATCGATACATCTACAAAGAGCTCTTGGGGCCCCTTCTTTTTTCCGTTGCCGCTTTCGCGTCCATCATGGTGGCGGGGGATCTGCTCTTTCAGCTCGCGAGGATGCTCGTGGACGGCTCGGTGAGCGCGGGGACGGCGGTGACCGTGTTCGTGCTGGGCCTGCCTCGCGTGATGGTGCTCGTGCTTCCCATGTCCACCCTCCTCGGCACCCTCCTCTGCTACAGCCGGCTCTCAGCGGCGAGCGAGGTCGTGGCGATGCGCGCGGCAGGCATGAGCCTACAGAGGATCATGGCGCCGGCAGTCGTCCTCGCCGTGCTGGTGAGCTGCGTGACGGTGGCGCTGAATGAAACCGTGGTTCCCAGGGCCAACCGCAGGTCGGAGCAGATCATGTGGGAGATCGGCAGGAGGTCCGACCCGTCCGTCCAGAAAAACCTGGTCATGAAAGAACTGGAGGGCGGCGCACTGACAAGGCTCGTCTACGCGGACGCCTACGACGGCAAGCTGCAGGTGTTCCGCAAAGTAACGGTGCAGGAGTTCGAGGGCGGCAGGCTTGCGCGCATTACAGAGGCGGCCGCGGCCAGGTGGGACGAGACGCGGTGGTGGTTCGAGGACGGCGTCGTTTACACTGTCATCGGGGGCGACAGGGTCGCGTCGGTGCGGTTTACGCGGCAGGAGGCGCATATAGCGCACAAGCCGCCGCAGGTGGCCAGGGGGGCCTTGACCCCAAAGGAGATGTCCGCCCGCGAACTGCGAGAGTACATCCAGGATCTGGCCTCGCAGGGCGCGAAGGTCACGGGCCTTCTTGTGGAGCTGTACCTCAAGATTGCCATTCCTTTCGCGAGCCTCGTGTTCGGCCTGGTGGGAGCGCCGCTCGGGGTGAGGACCCACAGGGCTTCTACGTCGCTCGGCTTTGGGATGAGCATACTCATCATCTTTATCTACTATGTTATAATGAGCTTGAGTTGCGCGGTTGCGGAACGCGGGAGCGTGCCGCCCGCGCTCGGGGCCTGGTTCTCTAACGTTCTGTTCGGCGCGTCAGGCGCCCTGATGATGGCGCGCAAGTCCTGACTTTAGGAGGACACCGGTGTACGGCTTTACTCTGGTCCTCATGCTAATCGTGCTCGGCGGGGTAATCGCTTTCGTAGGCGACCGCATCGGCATGAAGGCGGGCCGTAGGAGGCTCACCATCTTCGGCCTGCGCCCCAAGCACACTTCGATGATCATCACCGTGATAACAGGCGTAGTCGTATCCACCAGTTCCCTCGCGGTCATGAGTATGGTGTCGAAAGACGTCAGGACTGCTCTGTTCAAGATGCGCGAGATCCAGACCGCGCTTGCTACGACCAGGGCGCAACTTTCCGCGGCGGTTACGCAGCTTTCGGTGCAACAGGAAGAGCTTACCGCCAAGGAAGCCAGGGTAGGGGAACTCCAGACGCAGATAGACACCCTGACCGAAAAGATCGATCAGTTGTCCGCGGCAGCCAAGGTGAAAGCCAAAGAGTATGAGGTGCTCACAGCAAGAAACGCGACCCTTGCTGCTGAACTGGAAGAAGTGAAGAAGGAACGGGTGAAGGCCCAGGATGAGCTTTTGGCGGTGCAGGCAGAGCTCGCGAAACTGAAGCAGCAGTATCAGGAAATGAAGGGGCAGTACGACCAGACGAAAGCCAGCTATGCTGAGGCGCAGGCGAACCTTGCCAGGGCCAACAAGAACATCGAGGCCTTGCAGCAAACCGAGAAGAATCTAAAGCAGACCATTGCCAGCCTTGAAGAGAAGCGCAAGCAACTCGAAGCGGAGAAGAACGCGCTCGAGACCTACAAAGGCGAGCTTACGGAGCAGGTGAAGCTGCTTTACTCCTCCCTGCAGAACATGTCCCAGTACCTTGAGGGGCTGCAGCTTTCCGACATAACCTACAGGGCCGACGAGATAATCCTCGCCACGGTAATTGAAGGGAACAGGCCTGTCGAAGAAATCCGCCGCGACGTGGCGAGCTTCCTGCAGAAAGCAGACAGGCTTGCGCTGGACCGGCGCGCGAAGATCGAGGACAGCGAGAACGAGGCCATAATCTTCTTCACAGACAACCTGGAAAACACGGCGCAGAGGATCGCAAAAGCCAAAGGGCCCGTCGTGGTCAGGCTCGTGTCCGCGACGAACGCCTTCGTCGGCCAACCTGTATACGCGTATCTTCAGTTCTTCGAGAACAAGCTCATCTTCAAGCAAGGCCAGGTGGTGGCGGAGCGCGAGATCGACGGCTCTCTCGGCCCGGACAAAGTCCAGGACGAACTCATGAACCTCCTCATGGCCGCGAACGACGAGGCCACGCGGCGGGGCATGGTGACCGACGCTGAGGGGCGGGTCGGCCAGGCGCCGCTGTCCGAATTCAAGTCGGCCAACGCCGAAATCCTCGAGCTTGGCAGGAAGGTCAGGGTCCTCGCTGTAGCCGTGCAAGACACGTGGAACACGAAGCCCCCGCTCAAGGTGGCGTTCCAGGTGGTCAAGTAGGCCTTACCCCAAGTTCCTCTTGATACGCCGCAGCCTTTCCCATGTGCAGCAGTTTCCTTCTCCTATCTTGTGTTCTCGGCATGTCTGCCAGTCCATACCTGTCAATCCCGAACCTGCCTGGGGTCCCACCAACCCACATGACCGCCCATGCCGTGTGGGGCAGGATTATGTAAACCTGAGGAGTATGTACAGCATCCAGGAGAACCTTCTTCGCGCAAACTCAAGGGGGTATTGGGCGATGAGAAGATGCCTGGCAGCGGTCGTGACAATAATCATGGCACTTGTGCTTGCGCTCCCGGTCATGGCCAATCCGTTCGCGGATGTTCCTGAGACCCACTGGGCGTACGAGGCGGTCAAGAGGCTGGCTGCCTCGGGCCTTGTCCAGGGGTTTCCGGATGGGATCTTCAAGGGTGCAGAGGAGATGACTCGCTACCAGATGGCGATAGTGGTTGCACGCGTGCTCTCTGATCTGGACTCACAGATCAGGGAGGCCGTAGAGATATCGAAAGCCGCAGCCGGGGAGTCTCCGGCTGCCCGGGCACCTGTTGAGAAGATCATTGAGCGAGTGATAATGGAGAAGCCCGTCATCGAGAGAATCATCGAACAGCACATAGTTGAGAAGGAAGGCTCCATCGACAGGGCTATCCTCGATGCGAGGGTGGCCGAGATCATCACGATCATTGACGCTCTGAAGACTGAGTTTACTCAGGAACTCAACGTGCTCGGCGTGCGTGTGACCGCGCTCGAAGAGCAACTCGCACTCGCCAACGCGAAGCTGGACGACGTGAACCGGCTTACGAGCGAGATCAACGCCAGGCTGGCGCAGACGGCATCGAAACTGGAAGGCCACATCGCAGGTCACGAAAGGGTTCGGATTTCGGGAGACAGCAAGGTCAGCTTCGAGGATGTAGACATAACCGCTGCTACCAATGCTGTCACCCCCTGGGTGGACCCGTTCGACCCTGGCAGGGTCGCCGGGGATCCAGACTACGTCTATCAGCCGACGAGCAAGTTCAACCACGACCTCAACCTGAAACTCACGGCGAACATCGCAAACGGCGTCGTGGCCGAGGCAGGGCTTGCGACGGTGAGGAATATATTCGGGAGCAAGGACTCGTGGGACAGTAGCGAGTTCAGGCTGAAAGAAAACGGCCTCTACCTCGACGTCGTAGCCCCGGGCGTCCTCCGCCACATGCGCGTCGGCCACGTGGCCGAGCCCGTGGGGGCGTTCTCCAGCCTAACGCTGCAGAGCCATAAACTCCGCGACGATGACGTCCCGCGGTACGAGGGTGTGCTGACGGAGATGGTCTATGGGCGCTTCTCGGGGACGGGGCTGTTCTGGAGGCTCCAGGAGCCGGTGTCCGGGGATGGACAGGCAAAGTACGCGCAGTACGCGGTAGCCGTGGATACCAAGTTATCCCTTACCGACAACGTGATCATCGGGGCTACTTACGTGGCTGCGTTCGACGATGAGAAATCGCTAGAAAACGGGCCTGCTAGCCCCGTGAAGGACACCGTGGCCGGCCTGAACGCCCGGGTCGCGCTCGCGCCCGGCTGGGCTGCATCTGCCGAGTTCGCAAGGAACATCAAAGAAGACGCCCAGTATACGGCGACCGAGATGAGCCTTGATGGCCGCATCGGGCTGCTGCGGCTCGGCACCGCTTATACCAGGATCGACGACGGGTACCATCCTTACTTCGT
>JBFMGS010000018.1:36071-38668 GCA_040752635.1 Bacillota bacterium | reverse complement strand
CGCGACGGCGCGACGGCGCGACGGAGGGATCTTTACATAGCAGCCGGCCTGTGCTATACTCTGAGTGCGGTCCGGCTGCTTGGGCCGATGTTTGTGTTAACCTCTCAAGGAACAGCGGCCCTGGATAAAGAGCTTTCTCTCCAGGCGCTGGCCGCGCACTGTGACGCAAGGCTGGCGTAACGCGAGTTCGGGGGCCAAACCGAATAGGTAGACCTGAGTTTCAGTGGTGCCGGCGTAGCTCAATGGTAGAGCAGCGCATTCGTAATGCGCAGGTTGCGGGTTCGAGTCCCATCGCCGGCTCCATGATTTTTCAAGCGCCGCAAGGGTTTGCGGCGCTTCGTGTACCGGTGCCGTGATATGCGCAGATGACCGGTGCCGGATCGGTGCCATGTCAATTCCTGTCAGTCCTGGCGGACAGCTCTCTCACTTTCTCGATCGCGTCCTCGCTCTTCGTTGCAGCCTGCTCGTCGTAAGGCTGTTGCTTGGGCCTGAAGACCCATAACACCAACTCCGAATGGGTTGGATATCGAGCTTCAATGTTCAAAAGCTCCAGCAAGTCAAAATGTCGAGGTAGTCAAGACACACGACACTATGCCAGGCAACAACACAGGCAGGTGACTTCGCGCAGTGACATGGGCAGAAAAGCATCCCATCAGTTACGGCGACCAGCGACATTCCTTTTGCATGTTTTCGGGGGTATTGCAAAGACCATCTCCAAGACATTACCTGCCACGCTTATCATGGGGCGCTCTATCAGGCATGGATGAATCGCCGAAGAAAGCTCAGCGACAGCTCTTTCAACGAGTCTGGCGACGTCTCCTTCCTCGACTAGCCGAGCATCAAGTTCGTCAAGCACTATTCTTGCTATCATTATGCCTTTGATGCTTTCGAGTCTCAACTGCCTCCTCCTCCACGCCAGGCTCCGCACCATTTGCATGAATCACAGAAACGGCAGTCTTCCGATGCTTGCACGAGGCCTCACGTCATCCTGAACACTCCCCTTTTAGCATTCCTACCCCCACCCGGGCCCGCCCCCGAACTGACTTGTCCTGAGACGAAGCTAGACCTTCATGGCTACCCCCGGGCTTGCGGTTGTATGGGCTTCTTTCCGCTGAGGACCAGTTTCAACTCGCATCGAGGAGGCACGTTCTATGTGACTCGAGGCTTTAAACAAGCTGCCATCCACCCGTCTCCTTAATGAGGGCAAGTTGATGGTTTCGGAGCACGTCCATAGTGTGGCGTGGCCCGCACTTATCGATGGGATAGCTGCAAATGGCCATTACTCGGTACCTGCGGATTACGTTGTTTATCAGATTCTCATACTCCATGAATCCTTTCCAATCCTTTGGTTCAAGCCAGGCTGCATTCCCCGATGCCCTCATGCCGTCATATCCTTTAGCTAAGGCTTGATTGAGTTTACCAGCCCAGGCGTCGAGAACTCCCTGTGGGCTAAACGCGCCGTCTCCGAAATACCATCCTGAACAGGGGAGGATCTCTATCTGTCCCTTTTCCAAGTACATGTGAAAGCCTGGCATAGCCCTTGTCATTGCTTCCGCAGCTTCGTCTTGGTCGAGGGGTTCGCAGGTAACCCAGAGACAGAATTCATTGTGTTCTAACCCTGCCCTGAAGTAGGGGACGAGAATGTCGATCAGGTCTTGTCTGCCCTGGTAAAACTGACAGAGGTGCGTGCCCCAAGGGAGGACATTCATCGCGTTTACTCCCGATCTTCTAAACTCGTCTTGTATCCCGGCCCGCTCCGACCTCTTCGGCCCCGGATATCTTTCTACGGCACTCTCGCAAGACTGCCGCGGAACCAAAGAGTGATCGCTACTAGGCTTCTTTCTATGGTCCAAGAATTCCGCGATTATCGCATCGAGCCTTGCGCTTAACGCTTGGACCTTCAGAGTGTGGAGACTCTCGCGATTTGTCTGGACGGCATGATTGAGTTCCTGACGAAGTTCTTCAATCTGTTGGGCAAGTTGATCAAGCACCGGGTTTTTCATCTGGTGTTCCTCTCCTCCCGCCTACCTGAACGCATCCTGTATACAAGCTCTCATACCTGCGCCATCTAGTGCAGTAAAGGGTCGAACGGAACTCCGACTCCCGAGGGAGGAGGATATGTCCCCAATCATAACGTCCAGCGTAGGAGCCCTGTGCTGGACGACAGATCCTGATAACGGGCACTAACATAACCTGACTTGACTCAAGAGATTTCGCCATAGGACGATCCATTCCTTCTCTTACTGAGAGTCCTCAGAATGGCGCGGAAACCTATACCGTCAAACCACCCATATCCGTGCGTTGGACCCGCAGGATCTCGACGCAGTAGAGAGAGCCTCGAGGTTTATCTACTTGAACAAGACCTGTTACAGTGGGCTATACAGCGTCAGACGGATCGTTGAACGCGATAAAACCACGTTACTCGCCAACATCAGCATAACGCAGGTGGGCGATACCGTTCCTGGTCGATGGCGCGCAGGCAGCAGGGGCAATCCGCGTAGACGTGAACGACATCGGATGTGATTTCTACGCGCTGCCAGGTCAAAAGTGGCTTCTCGGGCCGGAGGGGACAGGGGCCTTCTATTGTCGGCTTGGCC
>JBFMGS010000018.1:0-35971 GCA_040752635.1 Bacillota bacterium | reverse complement strand
GGCGCGCAGGCAGCAGGGGCAATCCGCGTAGACGTGAACGACATCGGATGTGATTTCTACGCGCTGCCAGGTCAAAAGTGGCTTCTCGGGCCGGAGGGGACAGGGGCCTTCTATTGTCGGCTTGGCCGGCTTGAAGAGCTTGCGCTTCGCGGCGTGGCCTGGGCATCTACTGAGTCCCGAGGTATCTGGGAGGACTACAGACTGAAGCCAGACGCCGCCCGGTTCGAGCTCGCATCAATCAACGCATCCACCTTCGTAGCACTGGGCGAGGCTGTGGACTTCATTGCCAGCATCGGGATGCGTGAGATCGAGGCGAGGATCGCATCGCTATGCGGGTACCTCAAGGGCGAACTCTCGAGGATTCCGGGCGTGTTGCTGTTCACCCCGGTTCAACCGGAGAAATCTGCCGGGCTTGTCGCCTTCGCTATAGCACGGTTGGAGCCGGAGAACGCCGTCGAAATCCTCTTCGAGAGGTGGAAGATCGTGAGCCGGTCGATACCGTGGCCTCGAGCCATCCGCGTGTCCATCCATTTCTTCAACACCGAGGAGGAAGTGGAGACTTTGGTGAGGGCCGTGCGCACTCTCACGGACGAAGCATAATTCGGCTGTGAACCGGACGGATCCGCGGTGGGCGAATCTGGACGCAAGGGGAATGGGGAATAACGTATGCTTTCATCTAAGCGGGGGTTCAGAAATGCTCCCAGCTTTGGGTAGGGTTGCCGATGAAGTCGGCAAGCTCGCCCTGGAAAGCCTGGACCGCTATGGCAGTCAACGCTTCTTCGCCTTTTTCCACTTCTCAGACCCCGACCATGCAGGCCACAAGTATGGTGAGAACTCCCATGAGTATTCCAGCGCCATCGTTGCGGCAGACGAGTGGCTGGGGCGGATAGTGGCGAAGTCAAGGGAACTGGGTGTGTATGAACGCACTCGCATCTACGTTACTTCAGACCATGGCTTTGATGAAGGGAAGGCCTCTCACTCTATGGCTCCCTACGTGTTCCTTGCAGCAAGGCTCGTGAGGGCCTCAGCAGTCCGCAGGGGAGGGCACCTGTAATCGGAAGGCGGCAAGAACCCCTCGCCGCCTTAATCGTTCTATGATGCCGGCTGCAGCTGCGTGCGAGGAGCCAGGCTACTTCTTGATCTTACTCTGCCACGCGTGCAGCGCCAGTGCGACAGCGATAACACCGTAGGCAACAAAGACTCTGAAGTACTCGCCAACCTGGGGAATGCCCACTATCGCCTGGCCAGCCAGCGGCGACACGACGAAGAGCGTGTGGAACAACAGGACGCCCACGAGCGCGTTCCAGATGGTTGCGCGACGCGTGGTGGCGCCACCGACCAAAAGCGCCGCGATGGAGAACATACCCACCTGTTCGTGACTATTGTAAGTGTTCAGAGTCCCAATGTTCTGAAGGAAGATTAATTGGCCCCACGCGGCCAGGACCGTGGAGATGATGATCGCGACTATCCGTACCCTGTTGACGTTTATCCCGGCCACCTCGGCAATGTGCATGTCCTGGCCGACCGCCCGCATCTGCTGCCCCAGCCTGGTGCGGGCCAGAAATGAGAGGGCGACGCACAGGGCGGCAACGACCAGTAGGGTCATCACGGGGACTCTCCAGGGCCCGACCTGGAACCCACCGACCTGGAAGCTGATCATGCCGTTCCACACTCTGTCGAGCGCTCGGTCAAGCGCGTAGGAGACTTCGATGAGGTCCACCGTATTGCGGAGACCGATACCGCTGGGGAGCATCATCACCGGGTTTCTCATGGGAATCAACGTTCCCACCAGCACGAGGAACACGAGCTGATACAGGCCGTTGGCGAAGAAACCCAGAATCAAGCTGGTGACCATCTCACGCCCCTTGGCCCGGTTGAGCACCATCCCGGTAAGCCAGCCGAACAGGATACCCAGCGGAGCCGCGATTACCGCAGCTAGCAGGAATCCCGGGAGCCCTGTCATCTTATAGTGGGTGATGATGACGAGAGCAGCCTGTCCAGCCATCGCGCCTATCACGATCCCGAAGTTCAGGCCCAGGCCGGCCGTGACCGGGATCAGGAGAGACAGGACGAGGAACGAGTTCCGCCCCAGGCGGATGATGAGTTCGCGCGCAAGAAAGTTGACGTCCAGCCTGGCGGCGATCATACCTACCACGCATAGCGCCGCGAAGAACAGCGGCACTGAGCTGCGGCTCAAGAATCCTGCAAGGCTCCACCGCGGAGCGCGGGCAAGTTTACCGGGGCCCATCACGACTGTCTTCTCTGCCATGTCGGCTACCTCCTTCCTGCCCGCGTCAGAGCGTACAGGATCATGCCGTTACTGATGATCATTCGGGCGATCTCGCTGATGTCAGCGCCCGCCAGGACGGTTTGAGTGACCGGCAACGCTATCGTCAGCAAGGTGTGAAAGAGGATGGAGCCGATGATCACGTGCCCGATGGTGGCCTTGCGGAGCGTGGCGCCGCCGATCAGTATGGAGGCCACGGCCGGGAAAGCAGAGTATAGCGGCGCTGTGTAAAGCTGCAGGAACCCGTAGCTCTGCGCGTACACCAGTATGCCGATGGCCGCCAGAACAGTGGACATCACGACCCCGGTGGCTCTCATCGTGCGCACCTTGATCCCTGACGACGCGGCATAGAGGGGGTTGGCTCCGGCCGCCAACATGGCGATGCCTACCTTGGACCGGAAGAAGAGGTAGGCCAGGAAGCAGAAAAACGCGAAAAACAGCAGCAGCCCCGTGGGAATGGTGAGCCCGAACACCCGGAACGCCAGGAAGTTGTTGAGTACCTTAGCGAAGTTGTTGCTGAGCGTCAGGGTGTACCTCAAGCCCTGGCCGCCGATGGCGAAAATCATGGCCGGGTGCCTTATGGGTACCATCAACCAGAAGACGCACATTGCGGCGACTGTGGAGAACCCCATATACGTGCTGACCATCATTTCCTGTCCGCGCACCCTGTCGAGCAGCAAGGCGTACACGTATCCGGCCACCAGCGCCATTGGGATCGAAAGGCCGACGGCTGCAAAGAAGCCGGCAAAACCGGTGAGATCCAGGCTCATGCTGATCACGCCGCCGACCAGGCCGCACACGATTCCAACGGGCAGGCCGAAGTTCAGGCCGACCCCGCATACCAGGGTGGGCAGGAGCGACAAAACGAGCAGGCCGTTCATGCCCACCCGGACCAGGGAGTCGCTGATCAAGATGGTGATGTCCATCTTCATGATGAAAGCAAGCACGAAGAGGAAGAGAAGAAAACACGAGATGATGAGCCTCGGCAATCCCAGACCCTCGTAAATGCCGATGAGCTTGCCTTTCAATGCTGAGGCCAGTGACCCGGAAGGCTTGTCGGCTTTACGGTTCCGCTTCATATTCAGCTTGCCTCCTTCCGCGTCACAGCCTCGCCGGCCATCATCAAACCGAAATCGACGTCGGATGCGTCCGGCGGGAGAATACCGACGACCCGGCCTTTGTAGACTATAGCGATGCGGTCGCAGATCCTTCGGAGCTCTGCGAGTTCGCTTGAAGTCATGATTATCGTCATACCATGTTGCCGATTGAACTTCACCAGTAAGTCGAGGACGAGCTGCTTCGCGCCGACATCTATTCCCCTGGTCGGCTCGGAGACCCACAGGACCTCGGGTTCCATCGTGAACGCTCGAGCCAGGCAGACTTTCTGCTGGTTCCCTCCTGAAAGCCTTCTGACCACCTGAGTTGGACCCTTGCACCGGATGTCGAGATCGCGTATCATCTGCAGCGCGTGGCGGCGAATCGCCACCGGGTCCTGCAGCCGGAGAGAAGGGAACGGGCCGGGCTTCAGGAACTTGCCCTGCGTCTGCATGCTGGTGAGGCAGATGTTCATCTCGAGCGGCTCGTCAAGAAGAAGTCCCAGGCCGCGCCTGTCTTCCGATAGGAACGCCATGCCCGACAGCAAGGCACTCCTGGGGTCGTTCAGAGGCACCGGCTTCCCACTCTTGGTGACCTGCCCCGTAGAGGGATACAGCCCCATCACGCCGTTGGCGATCCCCACCTTTCCATGACCTGCAAGGCCGCCTATTCCCAGGATCTCGCCTCTCCTGACCTTAAGGTCCAGGCCCTGGACACGTTCTCCCGGCATATGGACGGAGAGGTTCTCTATCTCCACGATCAGGTCGTCATCGCTCGGTTCTGCGGGACGGGGAGGAAGCTTGCCGCGCTCAACCTTTCGGCCCACCATGAGTTCTGCGATCCGCTCGACCCTTGCTTCGGGGCGGGGGATCAACGCCACGACCTCACCGTCCCGGAGGATGGTGATGTTGTGGCTTACCGCCATCACTTCGTCCAGACGGTGAGTGATGAACAGCAGCGCGATGCCCTCGGCTGCCAGACGCCTCATGGCGGCGAGCAGGTGCTCGGCTTCGCTCTCTGTGAGGACGGCGGAGGGCTCGTCGAACACGAGCAGTCGGACATTCTTCTTGTCGATCTCTCGCGCTATCTCCACAAATTGCATGTAACCGACGGGCAGGCCTGCCAGGGGGGCCCACTCGTCGATCGACAGGCCGAGCTTCTCGATGGCAGCCCGGGCGTCCGCACGCATTGCCGGGATATCCAGAGTTTCGAGCTGCCTTCCGAGGACGCGGCTCGCGAGGTTCCTCCTGGAAATCTCGCGGTTGAGCTTGATGTTTTCGGTGACGGTGAAACCCGGGATGAGCATGAACTCCTGGTGAACCATGCCGATCCCGAGTTCCATAGCGCGGCGTGGAGAGTCGATCTCCACCTTCTGTCCGGCGAGGTAGACCTCACCTTCAAACCCGCCGGTTTCATGGATCACGGGCATACCGAAGAGAATATTCATGAGAGTTGTCTTGCCAGCGCCATTCTCCCCGACTATGGCGTGAATCTCGCCGGGCCTCACGGCAAGGTTCACGCCCCTTAGCACGGGAGTTCCATAGAAACTCTTGCCGATCTCCTTTAACTCGAGAACGTACGAGTCAGACATCACTTAACTCCTCTCGGTGTGTAGTTCGAGCGCCCTGCCGCCGCGAACTGCCGTAGACGAGGCGCCACGCGCGAGGAGCCGGGCAACACCCGGCACCTCGCGCCGCAAGTCAGCAATCGCCACCGCCTACCGACAGATCACGGGGCGCTACTTCCCGCCGAAAATATGGGAGTCCACGACGTACAGGTAGAAGTTCCCCTGGTCGGACAGGCGGGAGAACTGAACTTTGTAACCGGCCTCCACTTCAACGACTTTCTTGATGGTGTCTATATCCTTAGGGTTCAGTTTCTTCTCCACGATTTGTTTGGCGATCTCCACGCCGGCCGTGCTGTTTAGATAGGAGGTAGCCACCGGCCAGGTCGCAAACCTGCCAGCCATGCCGCGCTTGACGATTTCAGCCTCAATGGCCTTCATGATTGCCGGGAAGTTGCCCTTTATGTCATCGGTTATCTTGAGACCCAGCGCCCCGGGGTAGCCGTGCGTTGGGCTCGGGCAGCACTGCTCGGGGAAGAGAGCTCCTTGCTCGAGGACCGCCCTGATCAGAGGCTCCTGCATGCCGCAGTTGGTGGAGAAGAAAGCCGTCTCCTTGCCGTGCTTGGCGACTTGACGCGGAACATCCTCGAGGATGAACTGCTGAGCGGCGGGGAGGCCTCCCTCGCCCATCGGATCGGGGGCGGTCACGAAGATGAACTCCATGCCCAGCTTCTCGCACTCGGCTTTCATGATATCCCGACGCTTCGCCAGGTGCTCGTAGGACATGTGTCGCGGGAACGAGTAGTGTATGAACTTCTTTGCCCCCATCTTATGCGCGAGGCGAACGATGGAGTACCCGCGTTCCGTGTCGTGGAGCCTCAACGCGACATCAGCGGTCTTCTCTACGATTCTCTGGTCGTCATGCGGCTGGCCGACGACGAAAACCATGTCGGGGCGGGTCTCCTTGACCTTCCGGATCGCCGCAACGGTGCCGGGAACTCCCTGATTGACCACTATAGCTTTGATCTTGGGGTCGGCGGCCAGGGCAGCGATCTGGGCGATGTAAGTCTCCTGTTCCTGCATGAAGTTGTCGGGATAGGTCCTGTGAATGATGAGACCAGGGTACTTCCTGATGATCGCCTCGGCGCCGCGATATTCGTCCTCGTTCTGGGACACGGTGCCGGTCACCACGCCGATCCTGTAATCGAAGCTCGCCATGGACGATGCGGAGAGGGAGCCAACCAGGGTCAACACGAGGGCTGCAAGCACCAACCTCTTCACCATTTCCAGAATCTCCTCCCTTATCACCTAAATTAAGACGGGCGTGTCTGCAAGTACCCGTCTTAGTGATCGAGAATATATATTCGCTCAGATTCGCAACTTTCCTCCTCTTGGATAAAGGAGGGGCGGGACGAAATTCTACGTGCCCGGGCGGTCGAGAAAGCCGAAGCTCGTCGTCCGCCCTTCCTCGGTGAATACCGCGTACGCAAAGCCGACCGCTCGGCGAGTGAGCGAGCAGAAAAGGAGCCGGCTTTCGCCGGCTCCCACGGTTTACGGTTCTTCGCTCTGCAGGCCGCCACCGCTACTTGCCACCAAATATGTAAGAATCCACAAGGTACATATAGAAGTTACCCTTTTCGGACAACCGGGAGAACCGCAGACTGTAGCCGGCGTCGGCCTCAACAGCCTTCTTGACGGCGTCCATGTCCTTGGCATTCAGCTTCTTGTCGAGGATGAGCTTGGCGAGCTCCACGCCGGCGGTAGTGTTCAGGTAGCCCGTAGCCACCGGCCAGGTCGCAAACCTGCCAGCCATGCCGCGCTTGACGATCTCAGCCTCAATAGCCTTCATGATCGCCGGGAAGTTGCCCTTCATGTCGTCGGTTATCTTGAAACCCAGCGCCCCGGGGTAGCCGTGCGTCGGGCTAGGGCAGCACTGCTCGCAGAAGAGCGCGCCGCTTTTGAGAACCGCCGTGATCAGAGGCTCCTGCATGCCGCAGTTGGTGGAGAAGAAAGCGGTTTGCTTGCCGTGCTTGGCAACCTGACGCGGCACATCCTCCAGGATGAACTGCTGGGCGGCGGGGAGGCCTCCCTCGCCCATCGGGTCGGGGGCGGTCACGAAGATGAACTCTATACCCGCCTTCTCGCACTCGGACTTCATGATATCCCTGCGCTGGGCGAGCTGCTGGTAGGACATGTGGCGCGGGAACGAATAATGTATGAATTTCTTCGCGCCCATCTTGCGGGCGAGTTCGATGATGGAATAGCCACGCGCCGGTTCGTTGGGGATCAGTGCAATGTCAGCAATGCCCTCCACGATGGGCGGGTCCTCGTGCGGCTGGCCGATGACGAACACTATGTCAGGCCGAGTCTCTTTGACCTTCCGCATCGCCGCAACAGTGCCGGGGACTCCCTGGTTCACCACAATGGCCTTGATCTTCGGGTCGGCTGCCAAAGCAGCGATCTGGGCGATATACGTCTCCTGTTCCTGCATGAAGTTGTCTGGATAGGTCCTGTGAACGATGAGTCCGGGGTGTTTCCTGATTACCGCCTCGGCGCCGCGGTACTCGTCCTCGCCTTGGGATACCGTGCCGGTCACCACGCCGATCTTGTAGTCGGGACTTGCGGCCGACGACGCAGAGAGAGCGGCGACCAGGGTGAGCATGAGCACCAGAAGGACAAACCTCTTTCCCATCTACTATCTCTCCTCCTCGAAGCTTCTTTGATGGACGTCACGCGGACCCCCATCTTGCCGTGACAAATAATCTTATTCTTTCCGGATTGCCTATTTCCTTCTTCGTAAGGTAGCATTATGACGAGAAAACGAAATCTCCAGTGCTGCAAGAGAGAGTCAACCGTCCGCGCCTTGCGCAGGGGCATTCCGAAGTATGGCCATTTCGGCTGCTGGGAAGGGAACACGCGGGGAGGTGCCGAATTCATTGACAAGCTTACGCAACGGCGGGCATTGCTGTCTCCTCGAGCATGCAGCGGGCGTCCGGCGTATCGCCATTGACGGTAGGATGATGGTGAGACATTGAGCGTCAATCTCCAGGCTCAAAAGTATAACGAAGGGTTCCTACCAGAGGTGCCGGGTCATGGGGTCATCCGGCGCGAGCGGCTGCTCTTGGCCTTACGTCCGGTACTTGAGAAGAGGCTGACACTGGTACGCGCGCCGGCGGGATCGGGGAAGACCGTCGCCCTGTCGCAGTTCGTACGCGACCTTCGGTGCCCTGCAGCCTGGATATCCCTCGGTCCAATCCACGCAGATGCCGCCGCCTTTACGATCTCCCTCTTTGATGCGATATCCAGCCGATTTCCTCATGTGGCTCAAAGGAGGCTGGGATCGCGGTCTTCCGAACACACGTTCACAGCGGAGGGGATCGCAAGCGAGTTCGTCATGTGGGCGAAGCGGGTCGTCTCGGTAGACACGCTGGTGGTGCTGGACGACTTCCACCTGGTAAGCCCATCCCAGGGCGTGCGCAGGGCGATGGGCATCTTGCTGGAACACTCTCCCCGCACGCTACACTTCGTCATATCTTCCCGTACAACGCCTCGGCTTGAGCTTTCGCGCCTGCGGCTTCTTGGCGAGGTATACGAGGTGGGCCAGGGAGATCTCGCGTTTAGCGATGATGAGGTAGGTGAACTTGCATCGGCCCTTGGGGTCTCCCTTTCTCCAGACCTGAGGAACGAGATTGCTGGCGTCACCGAGGGGTGGGCTGCTGGCATTGTGCTATTGTGTTATGCGCTCAAGACGCATCGGGCAAGAGCCGTGGATATAGCCCGCCTGGGGAGCCTGGGCTTTAAGGACGCATGGAGCTACATGGCCGATCAGGTGCTAAGCAATCTCGACACCGAGACGAACCGCTTCCTCGTAGCTACGAGCGTCTTTGATGTAATGGAGCCGAAGCTGTGCGATGCCCTCGTGGGGACAGGCGATTCTGAACGGGTCCTCGATGAACTTGCGGATTCGGGAATGTTTACGTACCGGCTTCCGGGCTCTCCTCCGGTTTACCGCTACCACCACTTGCTTCGCGACTTCCTAAGGGATAAGTTGAGGCGTTCCGGAGAACGCGACGAGTATATGCTTCGGGCCGGGGAGCTTTACCTTGAACGTGGCTCTTACGTCGAGGCGGTGGGCTACTTCCTCAGTGTACGGCGCTTTGACGAGGCAGCCGCGTGCCTTCTCGAAGTGTCAAGACACATGCTCAAATCTGGCAGACACGAGTGGCTGAGCAAATGGCTGGCTATGATTCCTGGTGATGTGCTTGCCAGATTCCCGAGGTTGCTGGTGGCCATGGGCAACATCCGAGAGGCCCAGGGTAAATGGGATGAGGCGGACGCCCGTTACCGGGAAGCGGCTGCACTATGCAAGGCGAGAGGCGATCGCGAGGGGTTGTACCAGGCCCTTTGGTGGAGCGCAGGGGTAGCCTGGCGGCATGGCGAACACAGGCAGTGTATAGACCTTTGCAATGAGGCCCTCGCCTGCCTGTCAGACTCCCAAAAACACGAGCAGGGCGGGATCCATAATCTGCTGGCAGTGGCCCATTTCCATCTGGGGCTTGGGGACGAAGGAAGGCGCCACCTCGATCTCGCGCTGCGCCTCCAACAAGAGGCGGGAGACCCCTGGGGAACCGGGTGGGTGCTCAATAACCTTGCCTATCATGTGTACATGGTTCAGGGAGACCTCGAAGCAGCTCTGTCTACTTATGAACGTGCGCTGCGGTGTTTCGAGGAGGCCGAGAGCCCGCCGGGCACTGCGCACGTTAAGGGAAACATGGCATACACTTATGTTTTCAAGGGGGACCTTGATCGAGCGCTGCATCTCCTATCCGAGGCCGAGGAGGCGGCGCGCGAAACGCACGAGACGAGGACGCTTGCCAGCATACAGATCCTCCGGGCGCACCTACACCTCGAGAAAGGTGATATCGAGGGAGCCCGAAGTTCTCTCGGGCAAGCGGCCCCGGTCGTTGAAGAGTTGCGCGAGCCTTTCCTCCGAGGATTTCTCTTGAGCGTGCGCAGCAGGCTCTACAGGCGGGTTGGAGAGATCAGGGAAGGGAAGATGCTTGCGGAGGCTGCTGCGGACTGCGTGAGGTGCGTGGGATGCGACCCTTCGACGTTGTTTGTCATTATCGACCAGGCGGCGGCCTTCTTCGACGCGGGGGATCTCGAAAGAGCCCGTCGAGTTCTGGTGGACGTGTTGGCTCTGTGCGTTCGACTTCAGGCTCGTATGACCGAGGCCTGGACGCTGCTGCTCCTGGCCGCGGTAGAGTTTGCGGAATCATCCCGGGAATGGCAGGTCTACCTGTGCCAATCTATCAGAAAGATTGCTTCAGGCGGATACTGGTATCTCCTCAGACAAGCGACCCAGGCGCACGAGGTCCTCGAGGCGTTTGTGCGCAGCCGCGTGGATCTCGAACTCATCGAGGTGCTCAGACAAGGCTGCCACCCGTCGCTTTACGCCAAATTGTTCGTGGAGGCTGACGTCCAGGCTACCGGTGATCGGCGAGCGATGCGGGTCCCGGCGGAAAAGCAGCGCAGCGCGGATATGGAGATTCGCATGCTTGGTGGTTTTCAGGTCATCCAGAGCGGACAGTTGATCTCAGAGAGCCAGTGGAAGACCAACAGGGCGAAGACCTTGTTCAAATACCTTGCCGCCAATGCCCGGCGATGGATACCAAGAGACGAGATCCTGGAGGCGCTGTGGCCCGACAAAGACGCACAGGATGCGGTGAATAACTTCAACGTGACGCTTCACGCGCTCCGAAGGCTCCTCGAACCAGCCCTTACGCGCGGCGTTGACTCACATTTCATCGAGAGCCAAAGCACATGTTACCGTTTCAGCCCGTCGGGTGGCTATATCCTGGACGTGGAGGAGTTTGAAAGCCTGTGCCAGCAGGCGCAAGCCCTTGATTCCTCCGGGAGATCAACGGAAAGTATTCCGGTATACCGGGCGGCCGTGGACAAGTACGGTGGCGATTTCTTGCCAGAGGACCTCTGGGCCGAATGGACCGGGGCGAGGCGTGAGACCCTCAAGGAATCGTTCATCCACGCACTGCTGCGGCTTGGCGCCCTCCTTCTCGAGCGAAACCTGCTTGCGGAGGCGGCGGCCAGGGCCAGGCAGGCTATAAAGGCCGATCCCTGGCGCGAAGATGCGCACCGGCTCCTCATGACGGCTCTTGCCCGTGCCGGGCAGAGAGCCAAGGCTCTTCAGCACTATTACTCCTTGGAGGAGGCGTTCTGGTCAGAGTTCGGGGTGGGACCTGACGAAGAAACCGTGAAGCTCTTTGAGAAGATTTCTCAAGGCGATTCTGTATAGAGTAGTCTGCGGGGCGGACCTTTACGAGAAGGCAGCTTGCGACCCTTCGGGATCAGATTCACAGTCTCTACTTACAGCCTTTGACGGTAGTTTGCCAGTTCGTTCCTGAGGTGATTCCACAGGAAGATGCCGATGCCGATATCGTCCAGCCAGCCCAAAACGGGCAGGAAGTCAGGTGTTATGTCAAACGGGATGATGATGTAGAGAACGCCAAGGAGCAGCAGCAGCTTCCGCGTTAGGGGCACCGACCTGTCCAGCAGGTATCTGGGCAGGAGGAGCCAGTTGGAAAAGCTATCGACACGAGAGGCGCCGTGAGGGCCGGTTCCCTCAATCACGCCCCTGAACCGCCCCTTGGGTTCCGACTGATGCCGGCGTTGCCCCGAGTCGAGACGGGGTTTGCCGTGTACAGGCTCCAGCGGCATTCGCTGCCCGCAATAGGGGCAAACTCGTGCAAACGCCACTTCTTCCTGGCACCTCGGACATTTCACCAGGACTCCCCCCTTTTAAACCACCCCGATCTTATCAGACTTACGGAGCCGGGGCAACTTGATCTTCGGTCGATTACGGAGACGCTCAATCAAGAAAACACCTGTCACGAATACCCCTTTGACCGAAGTCTGACCGACAGTGGCAGTGGCGCCTGCCCCGGAGCAATGGCAGGCGCCTTCGCTGAATTCTGGACCCCACTACACCATATTGTCCCCTGGCTAGGCCGGAAGCACGTTGCCGCGTGCTCCCAATTAACTTACCTTCAGGTGCGGCGAGCGGTCGCTTGAAGCACCTGCCCCTGCCTTGCCTGCCATGGACTTCTCGCTCGTGGCGAAGCTCTTTACGAGCCAGGAAACTCGCTTGTATACGATGAATGTGAGAACTGAGTTAACCCCTGCCTTGATGGCGTTAAACGCTACGATTACCCATAAGATCTCCATCACCTGAGCCCGCGGAAGCCCATACAGGGCGGGCACGAGTATCAGGTTAGCGGCGGGCATCAGCACCGTCATGGCCAGTGTCCCGCACGCGAGACCCAGGGTCGCACCGGCCCTCGTGTGATAGCGGCGGTAAACGACACTTGCCGTGCCAACGAGTGCACCAGTGGCGAGGAAGTGCATCAGCGCCCCTACCGGGCCGCCGAGTCCTGTTATGACGGCCATCAATATGGCCATCACCAGAGTGACCAGCAGGCCCGCCGCCGGCCCGAGCGCAAACCCGGCGATGAGGACGGGCACGTCTGCAGGTTCATACAACAGGAACGGCGCCGCCGGAAAGATGGGCCAGTGAACGAGGGAAAGAAGCACTGCGAGTGCAGCCATGATGCCAAGGACAACCATCTTTTTCGACCCGTAATTCTTCATAGGCAACCTCCTTGTAGATCCTCGCATGGTGGATCCCCCCATGCTCCCGGGGCCCTGGCGTCACCCCTGCTCCGGTTGAAGATGTGACAAAGCCCCGAGGCTACCGACCTCAGGGCTCTTAGACTCAACGCACGCAAGCATACGCTTGCGACCTTCTTCCATCCGGACTTTACCGTCGGTGCCGGCTTCTCACCGGCTCTGCCGCCGCCGCAGCTCGTGGACTTGCCTTTTCGGCACTACCACCGGTCGGGAATTGGCGTCGAACCCGGGCCCGCGACTTTCGCACCCCGTCGCACGAAAAGCCCAGGAGCTCAGCCTCACCCTGCCCTGAAGGTCTCGTATCGTGTTGTTGTTTCTAGCACTTATATTACATCTTCACCGCACCGCGTGCAAGATGAAGTTTGCATCATCCTTCTGCCCGTGTCTCCAAATAGGGTCCGAGGGTCTTTGCGATCTTGCCCCCCGCCACAAGCTTCGTCAAGGACTCGAGGTCGGGGTATAGCCAGTGATCGCTTTCTAGAGGCGGGACGACCTCCCGCACGGCGTCGTAAACGGCGCGAGTCGCCGGCGCCAAATTCTCCGGGCCCCGGAAGTCCACAGCCTGGGCGGCGCACATCAGCTCAGCGGCCAGCACCCGGGCTAAGTTTTCCACTACCTGGCGGGCTTTGCGCGCCGAGATCAGGCCCATGCTGACGTGATCCTCTTGCGACGCAGATACGGGGATCGAGTCTACGCTGGCTGGAGATGAGAGAAGCTTATTCTCGGATACGAGGGCTGCGGCGGTGTAGTGGACTATCATAAACCCGCTATTCACACCGCCGTGGCGTGTGAGAAATGCGGGAAGTGCAGAGAGAGTCGGATTGAGCAGCCTCTCGATGCGCCGCTCAGATACGCTGCCGAGTTCAGATGCGGCCATGCAGAGGAAGTCCATTGCCAGGGCCACTGGCTGCCCATGGAAGTTACCGCCTGATACCACGCTGCCGTCTTGGAATATGAGAGGATTGTCGCTTGCTGAGTTGACCTCGGTTTCGATGACCTGTCTGACATACGCAAGTGCATCCCTTGTGGCGCCGTGGATTTGCGGCACGCACCTCAGGGAATACGCATCCTGTACACGCAGTTCCCCAGGTTCGCTGACAAGGTGGCTACCCTTTAGCAAGTGGCGGAGCGTGCGGGCGCAAGCTACTTGCCCGCGGTGGGGCCTTGCCTCATGGATTCTCTCGTCGAAGGCTGCAGCTATGCCCCGAAGAGCTTCGAGTGATAGGCACGCGGCCGCATCGGCGGTGATTGCCAGGGTCGTGGCATCGTGCACAGCCAGGGCCCCGACGGCAGTCATGGCCTGGGTCCCGTTGATAAGAGCAAGTCCTTCCTTTGGGGCCAGGGTGAGCGCGGAAATGCCCGCACGACTCAGCGCTTCTCGTGCCGGCATCTCTACTCCTCCCACTCGCACTTTCCCCTCGCCGAGAAGGGCAAGCGCCAGGTGCGCAAGGGGCGCAAGGTCTCCTGAGGCCCCCAGAGATCCCTTTTCGGGTACGAGCGGGCATATGTCGTTTTGAAGCAGCCTCACCAGCGTTTCGACAACCTCGAAACGAACCCCTGACAGACCTTTGGCCAGGGAGTTGGCGCGAAGGAGAAGCATTGCGCGCACGACTTCGTCGGGAAACGGGTTCCCTGTGCCTACCGCATGGCTGAGGATGAGGTTGCGCTGCAGCTTATCGAGCTCTTCACGTGAGATCTTCACGCGGGCAAGGTGGCCGAAGCCCGTGGTTATCCCGTAGGCGACAGCATCCCCGGCTGCAAGGGCTTCTACAACGTTCCGGGCCTGCTCGATTCTCTCCCTCACGGCCGGTGCTATTGTAACGGGCTTCCGATCACGTGCCACACTCACCACATCGTCACAGGTGAGCGTTGACCCGTCGATCAGTAAAGGCGACACGTCGCATCCTCCCCTGTCAAAATGAGCGGCGTATCAAACAACGGTGTATTCGCCGTGCGAGGTCGCATTCCTCTCACCAGCGGTCCTGGAGGACGAGAACTGCATCGGGCTGCCAGTCCGCGAGGATCGCATGTTCCCTGAGGCGAGGGACTTCGCCTGGAAGCGGAACCTGCAGCTTGGACCCCAAATCTGCAGTCCTGTGCGGACGGCAATGCGGTGCCCCGCACGAGTCGCGCGGGGCACCGCTTGTGATGAAGAACACGGGCTTTCATCGAGCAGAGCACCAGGCGCACCGGGCTACTCATGTGCCTCGGATCCTGGCTGGCACAAGGCAGATCAATCCGTGTTGTCCGGCGTCTCGCCAAGTGTGACCGGGACGTATATGGACGACTTGTTGCGCCACACCAGCAGGATCACCTTATCCCCGGCCTTCCGGCTGCGCACTTCGTTTTGGAGCTGGGTTATGCTCTCAATCTTTTTACCACTCAGTTGCAGGATGATGTCTCCTTCCTGAAGGTTGGCCTTCTCAGCCGGGGAACCAGGGTAGACGTATGCTATAACTACACCTGTCTTCTCACGGAGTCCGAAGTACTCAGTGAGTTCATCGGTTACCTCCTGCAACTGGACGCCGATCCAGGGGTAAACGATCTTCTTTCCCTTTATGAGGTCGTCCAGGACGCTCTTCGCAACGTTCACAGGTATTGCGAACCCGATGCCCTGAGCCTGAGGGATGATGGCCGTGTTGATCCCAACCACGCGGCCCTCAATATCGATAAGCGGTCCGCCGCTGTTGCCCCTGTTGATCGCTGTATCCGTCTGGATGTATATGCCGGTTTCTTTTGGGTCGCCGTCGATGGAGCGCGCGAGCCCGCTGATTATGCCCGCTGTCACCGTATGCTGCAGGCCGTACGGGTTGCCGATGGCTATGGCAAAGTCGCCTGGCCTGATCTTTTCGGAATCTCCCAGCTCCACTGTGGGTAGACCGGTCGCGTCGATCTTTACCACCGCAAGGTCGTACCTCGAGTCTTTACCCATAACCTTGCCCTTGAACTTCCTGCCGTCCATGAGGGTGACCACGATGTCCTTTGCACCGTCTATGACGTGGTTGTTGGTGAGAACGTAGCCCTCGGACCTGACGATGAAGCCGCTCCCGATAGCCGGCACTTCCATCTCCCGGCTCTTGAACCCCCTCGGCGTCTCGCCGAAGAATTCGAAGAAGAAATCTCCGAAAGGAAATGCCGGGACTTTCACGGTTCGTTTTGTGTCAATGTTGACAACTGCCTTGCTCACTCGCTCCGCTACGTTGGCAATACTATCCTTTGCCAGGAACGCCGTTGGCTGCGCCACGGCCAAACCGGAAGGCGCTACAAGGACTTCCGGAGCGCCAGTCTGACCGCCTGCCGCGTAGGTCGGGCGGTTCTCGGCGAACTGCAGCACGACAACCCCGGTGATGAGCGAGCTCACGACTGCCACAAGCACATATGGCATGTATGCTTTCTTCAAGTCACAAAACCTCATGATCATCTGCCCTCCTCTTGATACGTTCCAACCAATTAGTAGATGTGCGGTTGCCTGGCTATCTACCCATCCAGAAGAACTGGTAGAAGAACTTCACCACTTGCCCCGGGAACGGCTCCTTCGCAGGTCCTCGCTGCTCCGGTGCTCGGACCGACTCAGCCATCTCCACAAGTAGAGATTCATCCACCTCGCCTATGAGCGTGAACTCGTAGCCAGACGTGCGCCACCGCAGGAGCTTGGCGTCCTGGTAGTTGGCAAGCTGGCCTTTCACGCCATCAAGGGCGACCCGCCTGCCGAGGCTCACCATGTCGAACTGGTCCGCTATGGTCGGATCGCCCCGCAAGGGGCCTTCGTTGCCCGTAAGCGGCGCGACGAAGTACGATATCGTGTTCAGACCGTCAGTGAAACGGATGTGTGCTACCTGGAGGTTGCCTCGGGGACTGAGAGTGCCTCCCTCAAAAACGTACCCGTCCGGCACGAACTCCGGCATCGTTATAGCAAAGCCTGCCTTCTTCTGCAACTCCTCCAGGGTCACCAGGTCCTCCACGCCAGGCAGAGTCACAATTGCCACCCCCGGCAGGACTTGGATCTTGAAGGTGTCGTCGCTGATAACCGGCGAGAACTCTATGTGGTTGTAGAATGATAGAGACGATAACAACCCGTTGGGACCGTACTTCTCCGTCCGGAGGATAAAGGGAAGCTCTGTGTCTACCCATATCCTCCTTGAGGGGCTGCCGGCATGGCGCGGCTTCAGTTTTATCACGTGCGCCTTGCGCCCTACCAGGCTTTCCGTCCCTACCAGCGAGACCTCGTAGTTCGCCTCGATCAGCGACATGGCGTTAACCGCCCGCATAGTGCTGCCACCAGCCGCATCAACTGTGGCTGCCGGGGTGCCCCGCTTCTGTTGCCTGTCCGGGCGGGACCCAGCGCCCGGCATGTGGAACACCACTCCTAGAGACGGCTCGTAGTGCCAGGCTGACTGTCCGTCTGATATCACGATTCTGTAGCCAGACGTCGCGGTCGCGGATGGCAGGTATTCCGTCCTGGTAAGGTTCGGCGCTTTGTGCACGACGTTCGTTATACAAGCGTTACTTCCAGTCGGGTACCACAGGATCACGGTCTGGGTCGCCTTGAAGCTGACCTGGTCTCCGGCCTCCACAACCTTCTTGAGCAGGGCCAGGGCGAACTCAGCGTTCGCTCTGGCCGAAGTATTCGCTTGGGTATGTGCCACGGGCTGACAGGCGACGATGGCGATGATCGCCATCGCGGCGAAGCCTGCGGTTACTATGACGAGGAGTCTCCTGTTCATAGCGACGAACTCACCTTCCGGCGCACTCCAGCTCACCTTGGATGAGAACCCGACGTGTACTCGACGTCCAGGGCTGGGGGCGCCTCCCGCGGAACCGAGTTCCGGAGGCTGCCGGTGCGGGCGACCGGAGTCGTCAAGCCGAGCTGGTCAGCAGCGTACATCGTCACTGCCTGCGCCGTCACGACGAACCCAACGGAAGTCCGGTCAGATAGGGGCCTGTCATATTCAGAGATGATGTAGTCGCGGAAGTAAGGCTCTATCGTATCTACCTGAGAGTACATCTGTGTCTCGGCAGGCCTCCTGTGCGCGCTCCACACCAAAGGAAGCACCACAAGCACCACCGCCACGAGAGCGGGCGCGAGGGCCCTTGCGAGCGGGGAAAGGAAGAGTCTGGAAACGGGGCGGAGGATATCACCTCGCCCGCGACTGCCGCGGGTTCTCGTGTATGCCTGCCTGTGTGCTTGCGCGCTTGCGCCAAGCCGTTCCCTCAGTGCCGGCCAAAAATCGCGCGGTAGTTCAACCGCTTTCAATCTGCCGACGAACTCTTTAGTAGCCTTGAGGGCATTACACTCCGCCTGGCACGCCTCGCAGTCAGCAACGTGCAATTCTACCTGTCTGAACTCATCGTAGCCGAGTTCTCTATCTATATAAGCCGACAAAAGGCTCATTGCTTTTTCGCAAGTCATGTTCATCACCACTTGGCCCCGGCTTGTGCCGCCGGATTCAGATAAGGTGATAGTTTATGCCTGAGAAGCCTGCGCCCCCTGTGAATGCGCGACCTGACGGTGCCAATGGAGCATCTCAGGATGCCGCTTATCTCCTCGTAGGAGAAACCTTCCAGGTCGTACAGTACGACGGCCAACCGGTAGTTCAGAGGTAGAGATCGGAGCGCCGCCTGAATGGTCTCGGCCAGTTCGTTTTGCTCGGCGACGTCCTCCGGGTTAGCCGACCAATCAGGAAGCGCCCTGTCAACCTGGCCGTTCGCAGTGGGGACCGGCTCATCCAGGGATTCGAGCCTGATGTTATGCTGCTTTCTAAGCTTATCGATATACAGGTTCGATGCGATGCGGAAAAGCCATTTCTCGAACGATGTACCCAATCGGAACCTGTTGAACGCGCGGTACGCCCGGAGCAAGGCCTCCTGGGCCAGGTCCTTGGCTTCGTCGGGATTGCCGGTCAGCCTGAGCGCTACGTTGTATAGCTTGCGATCGTAGTGTCTGACCAGCTCCTCGAACGCCTGCGCATCGGTCTCCCTGCAACGAACGTGTGCCAAGGCTTCCGTGTTCAGCATGCCTTACCACCTGCTCTGCTCGCCGTTCCGGCGCTGTTTCGGGGCTTCGATCACTACAAACGTAGGAGAGGTCCAAAAGTTCCTCGTGACGGCCACAGGCTGGGGCGCCCGCCTATGGCTGCAAGGCTCCGCAATTTGGAGTATACGATTCTTTCCGACAACGTGCAACAGCAGGGCAGGAAACGCAAGGCTGGCTATAGAATACGAAATCCGATACGAGCAGGAGGACAGGCCGGGAATGTAGGATGTGCGGCGTCACCCACCACGGGCGACGTCCTTGCCTTCGGACGACCTCCCGCGGCGCTCGCGCGGGTAAACCGTGTGCTTCCAGTACCAGGGCGCGTCCGGGTCCTTGAGCTTGCGCTTCGAGGTAGGAAGCTTGTACAGCTCAAACTCGCAGACGAGCCACCATTGGAAATTAGGGATCCTCCTGCCCGGGTCCGGAGGCCGAAACTCGCGGCAGAGCTGAAAAGCTCCTTTGTCCGTAATGACCAGGTAATACTTGTGGGGGCGCTGCCAGTATTGTTTAAGTATGTGGAGTATCTCGTAACATTCGTCGCCCCACCAGAAACAGACGGGCTCAGGCGTTGGGGGGACACGAAACCCTACCAGCACAGGGACGTTTATGACCCTGACGAGCTTGCGGAAGCCTTTGGCGTGGACTTGAATGCGCGTCCTCTTCTTTCGGTTTTTCCCCATGGGACGGTCCTCCTTTGGGAACAATACGAAAGACACCAGGCACAGGGGCTTCGTCCATATTCTACCGCATTTGTGCAGCATATGGAAAGGGCGAACATACATGACGACTATGACGGGAAAGCAGCAGGCGTTTCTCGCCACATTCAAGGGGAAAAACGCGGCGGTGCTGGGCATCGGTCGGAGCAACGTGCCGGTCATCAAGTTCCTCGTCCAGGCAGGGGCAAAGGTCGCCGCCTGCGATGCGAAGCCAGAGAAGGACCTCGGTGCCGAGTATCGAGAGGTTTCCTCCTTGCCCGTGGACTTCCGGTTCGGTCCGGGCTACCTTGAGGGCCTGGAGAAGTTCGACATGATCTTCCCGACTCCGGGGATGCCCCTCGACCTCCCCGAGCTTGTGAAGGCCAGGGAGCACGGGGCCTGGCAGTCCAACGAGGTCGGCCTGTTCCTGGCTTTGTGCGAAGCGCCGGTCGTGGGCATCACAGGAAGCGACGGGAAGACCACCACGACCACCCTTGTGAGCGAGGTCTTGAAAGCCGCGGGGAGAAAGGTCTTCACGGGAGGCAATATCGGAAACCCGCTGTTATCTGAGGTCTTTGACATCACTCCGGATTCGCTGGTGGTGCTGGAGCTGTCCAGTTTTCAGTTGCAGCCGCTTGACGCGAGCCCGCACATCGGCGCGATCTTGAATCTTTCCGCGAACCACCTCGACCACCACAGGTCGATGGAGGAGTACGCGGAGGCCAAGGCGAATATCTTCAGGCACCAGGGGTCCGGGGATTTCGTGGTGCTCAATTTCGATAACCCCTGGACGCGTACCATGGGCGACGAGTGCCCGGGAGGCCGCGTGTTCTTCACGAGGACGCGCGAGATGCCGGGCGGCGTCTTCGTAAGGGGGAACGACATCGTTTCAGACCTGCGCGGACAGGCAGAGGTTGCGTGCAGCCGCGGTGACATTCGCATCCCCGGGGAACACAACGTGGAAAACGTGCTCGCCGTGACGGCTATCGCCGCGCTCTGCGATGTGGATTTCGCGACGCTCCGCGAGGTGCTTCGGGCGTTCACAGGAGTCGCCCACCGCATCGAATTCGTGGCTGAAGTGGGCGGCGTGCGGTTCTACGACGACTCCATCGCCACGACACCGAGCCGGGCCGTCGCGGGCATCAGGTCTTTTACGGAGCCCGTGGTGGTGATAGCCGGTGGTTCTGACAAGAACGTCCCATTCGACGAGTTTGCCGAGGTGGCAGTGAACCGGGCCAAAGCTGTGGTCCTGGTGGGCGAGACCGCCCCGAAGATTCAGGCTGCGATAGAGGAGGCGCAGGCGAGACAGGCCAAGACACTCCGGGTAGTCGTGGCGCAGGACTTCGAAGAGGCGGTGCGCTTGGCGGTGAGAGAGGCGGCGCCAGGTGACGTGGTGTTGCTCTCCCCTGCGTGTGCAAGTTTTGACATGTTCAGGGACTACAAAGAGCGCGGGGACAAGTTCAAAGCGATCGTGCGCGCGATGCGCGGCAAGAACGCAACAGTGGGAGGGGTATTGCAGGATGGCTGCAACTATCATTGACGGAAAAGCAGTGGCGAAAGATGTCCGCACGGAGGTAGCTGCGGGGGTTGAAGAGTTCACGAAAGCGAACGGGTTCCCGCCGGGGCTTGCAGTGGTCATCGTCGGCGACGACCCCGCTTCGAAGGTGTATGTGGACAGCAAGAAGAAGATGTGCCAGACCCTCGGGATCTACTCCGAGGAGCACGCCCTACCCGCGACGACCGCTCAGGAGAAACTTCTCGCAGTGGTCAGGCAGCTCAACGAGAACCCGAAGATCCACGGAATCCTCGTCCAGTTGCCGCTTCCGGACCACCTCGACGAGGGGCAGGTGCTCGAGGCCATTGACCCCCGCAAGGACGTGGACGGGTTCCACCCGATAAACGTGGGCAAGCTCCTCGTTGGGGCAGAGACCTTCGTGCCATGCACGCCCGCGGGCATCCTCGAACTCATAAAGAGGACGGGCGTAGAAATCAAGGGCAAGCGCGCTGTTGTGGTCGGGCGCAGCAATATAGTTGGCAAACCCGTGGCCATTCTGCTTCTCGCAGAGCACGCCACTGTGACGATCTGCCATTCGCGCACCCGCGACCTGCCGGGTGTGTGCCGGGAAGCCGACATACTCGTGGTCGCCATCGGCAAGCCCGAGATGGTAGATGCAAGCTACATTAAGCCGGGCGCGGTCGTGATCGATGTAGGCGTGAACGAGGTCGGCACAAGCGAAGGCGGCAAGCGCAAACTCGTGGGCGACGTGAAATTCGACTCCGCCGTCGAAGTTGCAGGCCACATAACGCCGGTTCCCGGCGGCGTAGGCCCGATGACCATAGCCATGCTCATGAGGAATACCCTGATCGCAGCTGAAAGGGCCGTGCGCTGACGGAAGTTCAGCTTGGTCGCTCGCCCGGGAGGTATTAACCCGGTCTGAGATGGTAGAGATAGAATGCCACTGATAGGGAGAGTTGCAGCCCGTAGCCCGAGGTGAGCAAATTTTTCTCATGCATGTGAGATCTGTTGCGAAAGAGAATTTGATTGCTTGAGCAAGAACGAATCGGGAATGTGTTGCGGCAGCCTGCATGGCTGTCGCGTTTTTGTGTACGCCGGTACTCTGTATCCTGGTTTACTGGTTGCTGGCACGACAATTGCTTGGCTCTTCCAGCAGATGTTCTCCGCTCAAGGCAGAAGGGCCCTTTGCCGCTCCAATCGGAACAGGATTCGAAAGACAGGATTCGAACGACAGGATCCGAAGGGCGGAGAGCAGCGGGAGAACGGCCCGAAGGCCAGCGCGCGGCGGCGGGCCCGGTGAGAAAGGCGGAAGGGGGGTGGGTGATTGGTTCGAGGGATCTATGTGGCGGCCTCCGGCATGGTTGCAGGGATGTTGCAACAAGACGTGATTGCGCAGAACCTTGCCAATGTGGACACGCCGGGATACAAGAAGGATGTAGCGCTCATGGGGTCTTTCGCTCATGAGATGGCTATGCGCGTGGAGGATCGGGGGGCGCGGTGCCTGGGATCGGCCGTTCCCATCGGTCTGCTCGGCTCAGGAGCGTTCGCGAGGGGTGTAGGGTTCGACCCGCGCGAAGGGCCCATGATCGAGACCGGTGGCACGTTCGACCTGGCAATACAGGGCGATGGCTACTTTGTGGTGGCAACTCCAGACGGCGAGGCTTATACCCGGAACGGCGCCTTCACGCTGAACGCGAAGGGCGAGCTTACGACGGCCGACGGTATGCTGGTGCTGGGCGAGGGTGGGGCGATAACGGTCCCGTCCGGAACTCGAGTGGATGTCTGGGGCAACGGCGCGGTGGTGGTGGACGGGAAGCCCTGTGGCAGGCTGAGAATCGTATGTTTCGAAGAGCCGTCCGGGCTGAGGAAGGTCGGTGGCGGCTTGTTCGCGGCCGACGCCGGGACGGCGAAGCCAGCGGCGTCTGCTGCCGTAAGGCAGGGATTTCTCGAAATGTCCAACGTGAACGCGGTCACCGAAATGGTCCGGATGATAGCGGGCATGCGGGCCTATGAGGCGTGTCAGAAGGTTATATGGTTCCTGGATCAGACGCTTGACAAGGCTGTAAATGACGTGGGGAGAGTAGCTTAAGTTCAAGTGGCCGGACCGCGCAGGCGGAGGCCACGGGTCGCTGAGCGACTGAGGCGGCCCGGACCGGGTTAGCTTGTCAGCCAGGCCAACCTGTGCAGCAACGACGTTCGAGGACGGCTCCCCACTATCCGGCGCGCGTCATGCGCGCGGCCGGCGTTCGGGTCGTCCTTGTTGTGTAAGTTGGGGGCGAAACGACGGGTGCAGGATTAGACGAAATCGGGCGGCCATATCAACTGAACGGACGGTGATAAGAGATGATGCGAGCTTTGTGGAGCGCGGCCACTGGAATGCTGGCGAAGCAACTCAACATGGACGTCATCGCCAACAACCTGGCCAACCTCAATACATACGGGTTCAAGAGAAGCAGGGTGGACTTCCAGGACCTCATGTACCAGAACCTGCGCACGTCCGGGTCAACCGTCGCGGAGGGCGCGAAGGTCCCGGCTGGGATCGAGGTGGGCCTTGGCACGAGGCCGGCAGCGATCCAAAGGATATTCTCCCAGGGCGACTTCGTCCAGACCGAGGGCCCGCTCGACCTGGTAATAGAGGGTGACGGTTTCTTCCAGATCCTCATGCCGGATGGGAGCGTTGCTTATACGAGGGACGGCTCGTTCAAGAAGGACACCGAGGGCAGGATCGTCACGTCAGATGGCTTCCCCATTGAACCCGAGATCACCATTCCGCCCGAGGCCGTGGACCTCTCGATAGGCACGGACGGGACGGTGTCAGTAATCCTAGCGGGCGAGAGCGAGCCGCAGGAGCTCGGGAAGATCGAGCTTGCCAAGTTCGTGAACCCTGCCGGCCTATCCGCTATAGGACGCAACCTATTCGCGGTCACTGCCTCATCGGGCGAGCCTGTGGTGGGGACCCCGGGGCTTGAAGGGTTCGGCACGATATCCCAGGGGTTCCTGGAGATGTCCAACGTCAAGGTGGTTGAGGAAATGGTCAACATGATCATCGCGCAGCGGGCCTACGAGGTTAACTCAAAGGCTATCCAGACCTCCGATGACATGCTGTCCATCGCCAATAACCTCAAGCGGTAAGTTTGGTGGTGCTCCGGTGGCGGGCCTAGGTCCTATACAAAGTCGCAGACTGAAGAAGATCCTTGCGCTGGTGGCGGCTATGGTTCTCCTTGCGAGCTGCCGGGGCGAATCCGAGAGCCCAGAAGACGTGGGAGGCATAGCGAGCACCTGTGGCAGGGAATCCCTTGCTGCTGAACCGCAGGTGAGAATCGAGATCAAGAGCCCTGCGGAGGTCAGAAGCGCCGTCGTCAAGCTCGGAGATATCGCCGTGCTTGGGGGACCCTCCCGGGAGCTTGTGGAGAAACTCTCCAGGCTCGAGATCGGCAATGCGCCGCTGCCAGGGCAGGAACGAACGCTCAGTCTCGCCATTATTCGCGTCAGGCTCAGGCAGGCGGGGTTTGACCCTAATGGCATGTTAATCTTGAGCCCGACCACGATTGTTGTGAAAACGAAGGCGAGCGTGGCGCCGCAAGATGCGATTGCCGGCGCCGTGCGGGACTACGTCAGGGCTAAGATGCCGTGGGATGAGCGCGACGCCGAGATTCGCGTATTCCTTGCGCCCGGAGAGGTCCTGGTGCCCGACGGGGCGGTTTCATACGAGGTAGATGCCCTTCCAACCACCAGGTTCATCGGGAGCACGAGCGTCAAGGTGACGGTGCTGGTGAACGGAGAGCCCTGTAAGACGTTCCCCGTCAGGGTAAGGATAGACGTGGCCCGAGGGGTACTCGTGGCGGCGAGGACTATTCAGCAGCACGAGGCGATTTTGCCATCTGACCTGCGAGTGGAAGTGAGAGATCTTGCGAGTGTCCCGAACGACGTGGCCCTGGAACCGGCCCAGGTGGTCGGTATGCGTGCAAGCCACACGATCCAGGCGGGGCGCCCGGTGGCGCTGTCAGCCGTGGAGCCGCAGCCGGTGGTGCGGAAGGGCAATCCCGTGACCATCCAGGCGCTCCTGGGCGGGGTCGCGGTTACTAGCCCCGGAGAAGCGCTTGAGGATGGCTGCGAGGGCGCGCGCATCCGGGTGAGAAACAAGGCATCTGGTGCGATCATCAAAGCGAAAGTGATCGATGCGGATACAGTTCGCGCCATCTAGGGGCATTGCCGCCGCGCGGCTTCGGCACGGTGCCCATTCCTCGATTGAAAGCAGGGAGGAGCTGTTTGATGATGGTGAAAGGACGGCGGAAGTGGGTGGCAACAGGCCTTGTGAGAGGTTTTGTCTGTCTTGCCCTTATGCTCGCGGCCGCGTGGGCGCCCGGCGGCGCCGTCGCGAACGCGGCCGACTCGCTGTGGGGCGGCCAGCCTCGCTCCCTGTTCGCCGACCACAAAGCGAGCAAGGCGGGCGACCTCATCACGGTGCTCATCGTGGAGCGGTCGTATGCCAGCAATAAGGCGCAAAACTCCACGGGGAAAGGGGCAGGCATCACCGTCGCCGAGGGAGTCGGCATGTTCTCCTTCTTGCCCGAAACCGGCTTTGCTGCGAACACAAAACTCAGCGGACAGGCCGCCACGTCTCGGTCAGGGAACCTCGTTGCCAAAATGACGGCGAAGGTGGCCGAAGTGTTGCCGGATGGCAACTTGAGAATAGAGGGTACGCAGGCCCTTGTGGTCAACCGGGAGAAGCAGAACATCGTCATAACCGGTATCATCAGGCCGGAGGACATCGGCGCAGACAACACAGTCTTATCGACGTACATTGCAAATGCCGAGATCAGATACGAAGGCGCTCTCGACGTGGATCAGAAGAAGGGCCTTCTATCATACTTGCAGAGGTTTTTCGCCGGGATACTTAGCTTTATCTTCTGAACCTTGACCCGGCTGCCAGGTGCTTGCCCGGTTCGCTCGGCAACACCGCGAGGCCGCAAAGCTGACCTTCTCGGGAAGCGATACGAGTCAGCGCCGTAGGGGGTGAAGTCTATGACGCGACCTGTGTTGAAACGCATGATACCTGTGGCTGTGATTGCCACGCTGTTCGTCGGTTCTGCCCTCGCCCCGGGGGTCTCCGCTGAGTCGAGGATAAAGGACATTGCCCGCGTGGAAGGGGTCAGGGACAACGACCTCATAGGCTATGGGCTTGTGGTCGGGCTGAAAGGTACCGGGGATTCCGGCGGCGCTATGTTTACTGTGCAATCCGTCGCCAACATGCTGATGCAGTTCGGCATCAAGGTCTTACCGGATCAGATGCGGGTGAGGAATGTGGCCGCAGTCATGGTTACCGGCCGGCTTCCGGCGTTTGCCCGCGTCGGTGACCGGGTGGACGTCGTCGTATCGTCCGTTGGAGACGCGAAAAGCCTCGAAGGCGGCACACTTCTCCTCACGCCGCTTCAAGGTCCCGATGGAAAGTTCTACGCGGCGGCACAGGGCGTGATCTCGCTCGGTGGAGGCGGCGGGAGTCGCCAGAAGGTTCACCCTACTGTGGCGAGGATCCCGCAAGGCGCAACCGTAGAGCAGGAACTCGCCGCCACCCTTGCGGGTTCCGCAAGCGGCACGCTCACATTGGTGCTAATGGAACCGGACTTTGTTACAGCGGACCGTGTAGCAAGCGCGATTTGCGCGCGCCTTGGAGAAGGAGTTGCGAAGGCTGTTGACGCAGGGGCCGTCAAGGTGCAGGTCCCAGCCGGTTACGCAAGCAACCTTGTCGGGCTTGTGGCGCAGATTGAGGAAATCCCCGTATCGGCCGATGTTCCCGCGAGAGTCGTCTTCAACGAGCGGACGGGCACGGTCGTCATCGGCGGAAGCGTTAGGATACTCCCTGCGGTGGTCTCCCACGGGAGCCTTCGGGTGCAGATCTCAGGCGGCCAGCCGAGCCAGGGTACTGTCGCCGCAGGGCAGTCGCAGGGTTCACAGGGTGAGCAGGCGCAGGTTAGCCCGATGCCGACACAGGCGGCCGTCCCCGGGACAGCGTTCAGCGTCTCTTCGGTGGACACGGTTGATGCCCTGGTGGCAGCGCTGAATTCAGTAGGGGCGACTCCCCGGGACATCATCGCGATACTACAAGCCCTCAGGGCTTGCGGAGCACTGCTCGCTGAGATAGAGGTGCTCTAGATTCCAGTTGAGGCTTATCTACCCAAAAGTGGCGCGAGCTGTTCGTAATCAATGTTGAGCGCGGGTGGAGCTCGGGCGCCACAGGAGGATGAGGTCCGAATGGGAAACGTGATCCCCGCAGTAGATGCAAAGACCGGCATGGGAGTCGCAGGTTCAAAGTCAGAGGGTCTCCGTGCTGACGCAGAGGACATGAAGCTCAGGGAGGCCTGCGAGGAGCTGGAGGGAGTGTTCGTCGAGTATCTCATTAGGGAAATGCGCAGGACTGTACCCAAGGACCGACTGTTCGGAGGCGGGCGTGGCGAGGAGATCTTCCAGAGCATGTTCGACCAGGAGATTGCAAAGAAGATAGCGGCGCGCGGCGGCATCGGCCTGAGCAACATTCTGTACGGGCAGTTGTCCGGGCATGTAGCCCGTGGTACCAGGTAGGTGCGCGCAGGTAGGTGCGCAAGAGGTCGCCAGCTTCTGCCAGCTTGCCAGCAGCTTGCCAGCGAGTTGCGACTTCAGGAGACCATCCTCGACTCATCGGAACTGCCTGGGCACAACCAATAAGTTCAGAAAAAGCACTCCGCGGGCTAAAGAGTCCACGAGGTTTGCCGATAAAGATACCGAGGATGGAGTCTTTGATTCCAAGAGAGGTGCTTGTTGTGAAGGTTGAGAACGAGGGCATACGCAGAGTTCTTGGCAGATATGCACAGCAGGCCGAGATGGGGAAGCTCAAGGATACGAGGACGAGGAAGCCCGAGGAGAGTAGGGCTGATGAAGTCGTGGTTTCAGACCGTGCTCGTGAACTTCAGCGTATCTACCAGCGACTCGAAGAGATAGCAGACGCGCGCAGGGCGAGAGTGGAGGCAATACGAAGGGATCTCGAGGCAGGCACCTACAGGGTGAATAGCGACATGGTGGCCCGTAAGCTCGTCAAACCTTCTTGAGTGCCAGGTTAGCGCGCGAAAGCATCTAGTGCTTTGATACGAGTTGCCGGTGCTTGCATGGACTAGTGGGTTGAGGTTCGGCCGCTTGCCGGCGGCCCCGCTGTTCTGGTATGTCAAGTGGAAAATGGGCGGGGTCACCTCCTCATGGCTGGAGCCGGGGGCATCCGCGCCGAATAACGAGGTGAACACGGATGGAAGAGGCAACTCGACGGTGTGACGAGATCCTGGATCTCCTGGAGAAGGAGATCGGCCTCCACAGGGATCTTCTGGACCTCTCCCGCCGGGAACAGAGTCATCTTGTCACTCTGGATACGGATGCTCTTGCGGCTACACTGCGGGACATAGAAGAGCTGGCTGGAAAGATACGCGCCACCATGCAGGCAAGGCTTGCCCTCATTGCTGAGCTGGCGGAAAGCCTCTACCCCGGCCGAAAAGGCGCGACGTGTGAAGAGGCCCTCTCTTCAGGAGGGAGGAACCGGGTCGAGAGGTACAGGAGCATGCTTGAGTGTCTGGACCCCATTCTGGAGGAGCATGCCGCCATCAACGCAGGAAACATAGTGCTGATCAGCAACGTCCTGGACTACATAGATTTTGCAACCAGGTTCCTCGCCAATCGCCACGGACAAAACACTTACGGGGTTAGGAAGGTGGGAAGGCCGCATGCGCTCCGCGTTTCTCGGTCTTGAGATCGCAAGGCGCGCCCTGCTCACGCATCAGAGAGCCCTTGACGTGGTAGCGCACAATATCGCAAACGCCGCCACGCCCGGGTATGTGCGCCGGGAACCGGTGCTCGCTGCGACCGAGGGCTTCGTGGTTGAAACCGGTGCCGGGTTCAAGCGGCCCGGCACGGTGGGCACGGGCGTGGAAGTCGCCAGGATAAAGCGGGTGTTCGACGGGTTTCTCGAGAGCCGCATCCGGCAATCCGGTGTGACTCTTGGGCTTTGGGAGGGCCGGCACGATGCTCTCTCCCAGGTCGAGGCCATATTCGGGGAGCCATCGGATGTAGGGCTTGCAGATGCGCTGAACAAGTTCTTTGCCGCCTGGGACGAGCTAGCAAAACGCCCTGAGAGCATCCCGATTCGCACGGCTCTTGTGGAGGAAGCAAAGACTCTTGCGGCGTTCTTCAACCAGACGACTCGGGGCTTGCGCGATCTTGCTCGGGACCTGGATGAGGGAATAACAACCCGCATAGATGAGATAAACTCTCTTGCAAGCGAAATTGCCGCCCAGAACCGGGAGATTGTGAGGATCACCGCCATCGGTAACGATCCTGCTGACCTCAAAGACAAGCGCGACCTCGCTATCGCCCGCCTGTCCAGGCTGATCAGTATTAGGGCGTTTGAGGTCGGAGGCGGCTCCGTCGTAATTGAGGTAGGCTCGACTGAACTTGTCCGTGGAGACAGTGTGAACGAACTGAACTTCACCTCGGGCACGCCGCTGGGGGAGCCGATTCCCGCAGGGGAAGTAGAGGCATCGCGAGTTTCTTGGTCCGACGACGGAAGCCCCGTTGACATCAGGGGGGGGGAGGTCGGCGGGCTTCTACAGGTGAGAAACGGGGATCTACCGACTTACTACAAAGATGTCGAGAACCTCATCAAGGCGTTGCGTGACGAGATCAACGCTCTTCATACCGCCGGTTTTGGACTTGACGGCTCTCAAGGTGCAGAGTTCTATCTCTACGACGATGCGACGCGAGTTCTCAGTGTAAGCTCGGTCCTCGATCCGGATGCGGGCGGCGACGTCTCGAGGGTTGCAGCCTCGAAAACCGGGGAGGCTGGGGACGGAGCGAACGCCCTTGCGATCGCTAGCCTTAAGGATGCCCTCACCATGAGTGGCGGGACGGTGAGCTTTCGCGGGTTTTACCAGCAGACAATCGCAAACCTCGGCACGGATGCCCGACAGGCAGCCTACATGGTGCAGGTGCACGAGGCCACGCTTCACCAGTACACGAACAACAAGGATAACCTGTCGGGGGTCGCAATCGACGAAGAGGTGGCAAACCTCATGCGTTACCAGCGGGCCTACGAGGCGGCCGCGAGGCTGGCCACAGTTATCGACCAGATGCTTGATACGCTCATCAACGGAACCGGCATCGTCGGCAGGTAGCGCATAGCAACGCTGCGATCCGCCGCGGTCGCGGTTTCGAGATCTCGAGGGAGGCAATGGGTTTGCGCATCAGCACAAGCTACCTTCTGAACAATCTCACCAGGGATATTGCTGAGCAGTTCGCCCGCATGCAGAGGCTGTCCGAGCAGATATCTACGGGCAAGCGCCTGCGAAAGCCCTCCGACGACCCTCTCGCCGTCTCCAGGGCGCTTGCCATTCGCGCGCTCAAGGCCGGCGTCGCGCAGCACAAGGCCAATGTTGACTACGCGAAGGATTGGCTTGGCGCGACCGAAGGGGTGCTCATGAAAGCGCACGACGTCCTTGCAGATGCTGCCGACATTGCACTACGCGCCGCGAACGGAACGTTTTCCGACGACGAGCGGCAGGCTTTTGCCCAGGAGGTAGACGGCCTTATTTCAGAGCTCTTGGGCCTGGCCAATACACAGTACGATGGAAGGTATGTTTTTGCAGGTCTCAGGACCAACACAACGCCGTTCTCACTCGTCGAGGATCCTGCCGATCCAGGGTATCCTGTCGTTTACCAGGGGATGGACGGCAGCAGGGAGATCGAAGTCGAGCCGGGTACCATCATCCAGGTTAACACGAATGGCGGAGCCACGTTCATGCAAGGCGTTGCTGCAGCGGGAGGGCGAAACCTTTTTCAGATCCTTACAGACCTTCGGGAGCATCTTCTCGAGGGGGATGGCTCTCCCACCTTTCAGGCGGACATCGCAGATGATATAGCAGGCACCCAGGCTGCGCAGGACAAGATTATGAACATAGTCACGGGCATCGGCGCGAAGATCAGGCGCCTGGGCAGGGTGTCTGGTCAGCTCTCAGAGAACGAGGTTGAACTCGAGGCCTTGCTCTCAAAGGCAGAAGATGCAGATGTGGCGAGAGCTGTCACAGAGCTGAAGCTACAGGAGTCCGTTTACAAGGCGGCGCTCGGTGCCGCGGCCAGTGTGATGCAACCTTCTCTTCTGGATTACCTGAGGTAGGAGTCGGTGACGCGAGTGGCGGAAGGGTATACACTCGGGCCCGAGGATATCAAGCTTTTCCTGAGCGAAACCATTGACCAACTGGGCCTCCTCGAAGAAGAGATCGTAAGGCTCGAAGGCGAGGGGCCCGACCCGCGCCTTCTCCAGGACATGTTTCGCATCGCGCACACGGTAAAGGGCTCGTCAGCTGCCGTCGGGCACACCACAATGTCCACCCTCGCACATGCGATGGAGGACGTGTTCGCGGCCTTGCGCGACGGCAGGCTGGCGCCGGACCACGAGCTTACTGACGTATTGCTTGATGCGGTTGACGCTTTGAAGGGCCTTGTGGCGGAGTTTGAGGCAGACTCCAGTGCTTCGGGCGACGCGGAGGTCATCGAGCGTCTTCTCGTGAGACTGCTCCAGGTTGTTTCTCAGGATGCCGGAACGTACAAAGTCCTGGTTACGTTTGCGAACGACACGGCCATGCCTTCCGTGAGAGCCCTCCAGGTGGTCCAGGCGCTAGGAGAGGTAGGTACTGTTTCGCGCTCTTGTCCATCCATCGAGGACATCAGGGCGGAGCGAGCCGGCCTCACCCTGGAAGCTGTCGTGGTCGTCCCGTTGGGTGTCGGCGAAGCTGAGATAGAGCAGAGGCTCCGTGAGATTAGCGATGTTGAGAGCATGGAGGTGTGCCGGCAGGCCATAGCCGGGACCGGCCTTAACCCCGCTAACATTGGGCCCGACGAAACCGTTGTGCCTGATAAATCCGGTATAGATGCATCTGCTACAGCCTGGGGCGCGGTTCAGGCGAAAGGCTCGCACGGGGGTCCGGGGCTCGGGAGCGGCGACTCTGCAGGCGCTGGTTCCCCGGGCCACAATGCTCCAAGAATGCTGGGGCGGTCCGCGGACCAGACCATCCGCGTTGATGTCGCTTCCTTCGACAGGCTCGTCCGCATAACATCGGAGCTTGCAATAGAGGAAACCAGGCTTGCCGAGATCGAGAGGCGCCTTGCGGCGGCGCACGAGCATTCCGAGCACATCCAGGACCTCGAACAGGTTATCGCCCGCATAGGCCGGCTTACCACGGAACTCCAGGAAGAAGTCATGAAGGCCAGGATGACCCCGCTTGCGAGCCTCTTCAGGCGGTTCCCCAGGATGGTGCGGGATATCGCGGTGAGCTCAGGCAAGCAGGTGGAGTTCGTCGTGGAAGGGGAAGACACGGAGCTCGATCGGGCGCTGATAGACGAGGTTGCCGACCCGATAATACACCTTCTGCGTAACGCCGTAGGCCACGGGATCGAGCTTCCCGAGGAGCGCACACGGCTCGGAAAGCCCGAGGCAGGGAGGGTGCGACTCGCGGCGCGCCACGTAGAGGACCGCGTGGTCATATCCGTGGAAGACGATGGGACAGGCATCGACCCGGTCCGGTTGCGTGAATCAGCCGTGCGCAAGGGGATCATGTCCGCCGAGCGGGCCGCCGCGCTGGGCGACGAGGACGCTATCGAACTCATATTCCAGCCAGGCTTCTCCACGGCGAGCCAGATCAGCGATGTGTCCGGGCGGGGCGTCGGTCTTGACATCGTCCGAACGAACGTTGAGAAGCTCGGGGGGACCGTCAGGGTGAAGACATCTCCCGGAAAGGGAACCACCTTCGTAATGTCTGTGCCGCTTACTCTCGCTGTGTTCCGCGCGCTCCTTGTAGTGTCGGGCGGGCAGGAGTTTGCCATCCCGCTTTCATCGGTGGTTGAGGTCACGCGAGTGCCTTTATCGGAGGTGAAGTCTGCTGGGAAGGGGTCCGCGATAGTTCTCAGGGGCAAGGTGCTTCCCGTGTTTGACCTGGCAGACTTTGCGGGACAGGAGGGCGGTGGCGCTGGCGCAGGCTCTCGCCGGACAAGAGCATTCGTGGTGGTTGCAAGGTACGAAGACATGCGCGTCGGCATCATCGTCGATTCTCTCCTGGGTGAGCAGGAGATAGTCATTAAAAACCTCGGGAAGCTTGCGAGGTGCGTGAAGGGGCTGCTTGGAGGGGCAATCCTCGGGGACGGGCGCGTCGCGCTCATCCTCGATGTGGCAAGGGTCCTGGAAAAGGCCATGGGTCGTACCCGCGTGGCGGGACCGGGGCATCAGGGAGGGACGAACGACGAACCGGAGCTTCAACTACACTGCTGATCAACTAGACGTGCTCAAGGCCATCCTTACACGGGGCATGGAGAGCGCGGCATCGGTTATCTCGGACATGATAGGCCGCAGGGTTGAGATGAGCGTTCCCGATGTCTCTCTTGTGTCCTACGAAAAGATCGCGAGCGTCGCGAGGCACAGCGTGGAAGAACCGTCGGTGGGCGTGAAGATCGGGGTGACAGGAGATATCACAGGCAGCGTCATGCTCATCTTCTCTCCTCCCAGCGCGTATCGGCTCGTGGACATACTCATGGACAATGAGCTGGGCACGACCTCAAGCCTCGGCGACATAGGGGGGTCTGCCATTTGTGAGGTAGGAAACCTCGCGGGCTCGTTCTTCCTGAATTTCCTTGCAGAGGCGACCGGCCTGCACGCCATGCCTGCCCCTCCAGTACTGGACGGACAGACGCTCGTGGCAGAGATGCTGAAGTCTTCCGTTAGGGAGGGCGAGGACGCCCCGTGCGACGGAAACGCACTCGTTGCTCAGACGGTGCTCACGCAGAGCCTTCAGAGCATCGAAGCCCTGTTCTTCATAGTGCCTACCCCCAACTCTCTCGCAACCATTCTTGAGGCGCTCAAAGCGGAAAACAGAAGGGAGAGCGAGGTGACGTAGGTGCCGAAAGTGCTCATCGTGGACGACGCCGCCTTCATGAGGATGCGGTCGAGGAAATTGCTAGAAGAACACGGCTACCTCGTGGAAGAAGCGCAGGATGGTCAGGAAGCCGTAAAGAAGTACGCTGAGACTTCTCCTGACGCTGTGCTCATGGACATCACGATGCCCGTGATGGATGGCATTGCTGCGCTGAAGGAGATCAAGAAGCGCGACCCCCGTGCCAGAGTGATAATGTGCACGGCCGTGGGCCAGCAAGCGCTCGTCCTCGAGGCGATAACGGCCGGCGCCAAGGATTACCTGCTCAAGCCGTTTGACCCCGACAAAGTGCTGGCATCCCTCAAGAAACTGGTAGGGTGAGACTCTGTGGATTCCCCAATCAGGGTGCTCGTGGTTGACGACTCAGCTTTTACACGCAAAGTAGTCTCGGATATGTTGGCGCAGGACCCGGGTATCACCGTCGTGGATGTAGCCAGGGATGGCAGGGCGGCGATAGAGAAGGTTCGCTCGCTGCATCCGGATGTGGTTACGCTTGACGTTGAAATGCCCGTACTGGACGGCCTTGCGGCCCTTCGGACCATCATGGACGAATTGCCGACGCCAGTCGTAATGCTGAGCGCCCTGACGCAGGAAGGGGCGGCCACCACCATTCAGGCGTTAGAGCTTGGCGCGGTTGACTTCGTCCCGAAACCGTCGCCTTCGATGACCGCGGGGCTTGGCGGAATACGTGATCTTCTTGTCGGCAAGGTGAAGCTGGCAGCCCAGGCAAAGGTGCACCCGCTTCGTGCCGGTCGGACAGGTAAGAGGCGGGCGGGCGGCAACTTGCGCTGCCACGGCCTCGGGCAGACCTCGGAGAGTGCGTTATTAAGCTGCTCTGCCGTCGCAGACGCGCCGCGCCGAAAGGCAGCTCACGGCGACGAGCCCGATGTCACCGTGGTGATCGGAGCGTCTACGGGCGGACCGTCTGCCCTCAACCAGGTGTTGCCGGCTTTACCCGGCGACATTCGAGCCGCCATTCTGGTGGTGCAACACATGCCCCCGGGATTCACGAAATCGCTTGCGGCCAGGCTCGATGACGTCTCGTCCATACAGGTGAAAGAAGCAGAGCAAGGGGACAGGCTCACCGACGGGCGAGCGCTCGTGGCTCCAGGCGGGCACCACATGACCCTGACTGATGACGGCGGCGTGTCGCTTTCAGCGGATCCGCCACGTAACGGCGTCAGACCTTCTGTGGACACCACGATGGAGTCTGCAGCGCGCGTCTTCGGAGATCGGGTCGTGGGCGTTGTGCTTACGGGCATGGGCAGGGACGGGGCGGCAGGGATGGCCGCCATCAAGGCGGCAGGAGGCAGGACCATCGCCGAACACGAATCAACCTGTGTGATCTACGGCATGCCCAGGGCTGTGATCGACCAGGGAGTGGCGGATATTGTGGTGCCTCTATTTGATGTAGCGGATGCCATAACCGACGCGGTTCAGCAGCTCAAGTAACGCCCTGCGAGCGGCGTAATTGCGGCAGACGGTTCAGGGGCAGGGAACCGGCAAACCCAGGCCTGTGAGGAGTTGCAACAGACGTGCAAGACATGGAGTACGGGCTCTTCCGAAAGAAACTCATGCAAGCTGCAGGAATCGACCTCAGTTTCTACAAGGAGAGCCAGATGCGTCGCAGGCTCGCAGCCGCGCTCACGAGGTCGGGGCATGCGAACCTTTTTGATTACTGGCGCGCGATAGAGTCAAATCCTTCGCTACTTAAAGACTTCGTGGACTTTGTGACCATAAACGTCTCGAGCTTTTTCCGGAACCGTGAGAAGTTCGATGAGCTGGCGAACGTCATCTTGCCAGGGTTGCTTGAAACCCGCCGGAGCTTGAAGATATGGTCAGCGGGGTGTTCTACGGGCCCGGAGCCTTACAGCATTGCGATCATCCTGAGTGAACTTGCGCCTGGAGCCAGGCACCGCATCATCGGCACCGACATAAACGAGTCTGCGCTCCAGTTTGCCCGGGAAGGAGTATACGCGTACGACGACGTCAAGGAGGTAAAACCCGACCTCGTGCAGAAATACTTCTCAGAGGAGCAAGGCAAGCTCAGGCTGAAAGACCGGGTGCGCCAGATGGTCGAGTTT
>JBFMGS010000017.1:35999-39510 GCA_040752635.1 Bacillota bacterium | reverse complement strand
AGGCTCGCCCTCCTTTTCTCCAGAGCAGCGAGGCTGGCCAGCGCCAGGCCTGTCTCGAGTGCAGCGAGCTCCTGCCTGTACCCGGCGAATCGTCTTGCCGCATCGGCTTTCTTCGCAAGTGGTTCCATTTGTCTGGATAGCTCGGCAAGCACATCGCGAACGCGGGCCATGTTTCCATCCGCAAGAGTAAGCCGCCTCTCTGTATCCGCCCTGCGCGTCTTGTACTTCTGGATACCCGCCGCCTCCTCAAAGAACGCCCGGCGCTCGTCCGAACCTGCTGCCAGGATGGCCTCGATCCTGCCCTGTTCGACGACGGAGTAACCCTCCTTGCCGACGCCGGTGTCCATGAAGAGCGCCTGGAGATCCTTCAAGCGGCAGGGGGTCCCACAGATGAGGAACTCGCTCTCGCCAGATCGATATACCCGTCTTGTGACCGCCACCTCCGGGAAATCAACCGGCAGTTGACCGTCGGTGTTGTCAAACACAAGCGTCGCTTCGGCGAACCCGAGCGGCTTTCTCGTGCTCGAGCCGACGAAGATGACATCTTCCATCCGGCTCCCCCGCAGAATCCTTGCACTCTGCTCCCCCAGGACCCACCGTATGGCGTCGGAGAGATTGCTCTTCCCACTCCCGTTGGGACCCACGATCGCAGTGATGCCACGCGAAAACTCAAGCTCGGTCCTGTCGGCAAAAGACTTGAACCCGTAAAGTTCCATGCGCTTTAAGTACAAACTAAATCCTCCCGACCGCTTGCTTCATGCCGGCCTCAGACACAAACCGCCTTATGCTGCACAGCTATTGTATCACAGTGCCAACTAAAAGAGAATGATCCATAAGAGGGCCGCAGAGGTAGGGATTTAGCGAATGCCAAAAGGCGCCCCGTTATGCAAGCACTGGCTCCCGCAGCATTTAGAGGCTGACATTTACCTCGAGGCACAGGTCCCGTCTCTTCCGCACCTTCTCGGGGATCTCGGGGTGGACCAGCGACCCGTACTTGCGGAGGATGCGCCTCAACTTGGCCTTCACGCGGGTACGCGCGTTGTCTATGCACTTTGGATCAAGCCTCATAGCCTTGCTTATCTCGCTCGTGGTATAACCTCTCAGCAGGAACGTTGTCACCGCGTACTCCAGCATCGACAGGTGGTTACGTAATACCTGCTCCACGCGGACGCTAGCCCACTCGTCTTCCACGACGGTCTCTGGATCGACAGAATTCCCGGCGAGAAGATCGATCACGGTGCGGGTCTCTTCTCTGTCTACGTACGAGTAGAGAGATATAGCCTGGTTCAGGGCTTTTTGCTTGTCGTTGGTCTGCTTGCGGAGGCTATTGTATATTTTTCTGATGATGCAAAGGTAAGCGAAGGAACTAAACTTTACCCCGGGCTTGGCTGGGTCGTACTGCCGGATAGCGTCCAGCAGGCCCAACAAGCCGTCCTGCATCAGGTCATCAAATTCCTGGCCTGGGATGCCCGGCACTGTGGCGCGTACGATATGCCTTACCATAGGGACATACTTCCTTATGAGATCGTCCCTTGCGGACTCCTGCCCGGATCTGGTCCGCTTGAGCAGATCGAGGTCAAGCTCCTGGTTGGCGTCGGACATCCCCCATCCTCCTCGGCCAGTCCCTTCCGTACCCGCTAAATGTATACTTCTAGCCGAGGAAGAATATTCTCGTTTAGTTGGACACGCGGGCCCCTGACAAAAGATACAGCCCACCTTCCGGGCTCCCATTGAAGGCGGGCTACCAGCAGACAATCACTCTGATGATTGATTATGTCATCTTGAATAATGCCGCTCGCTGCCAGTCTCACCTGGGCTCAACGATGAATTTGATGGCAGTCCTCTCTTCCCCGTCTATCTGTATTTCGGCGAAAGCAGGAATGGTCACAAGGTCGATCCCGTTTGGCGCAACAAACCCTCGCGTAATCGCAATTGCCTTCACTGCCTGGTTAACAGCCCCTGCCCCAACAGCCTGAACCTCGGCAGACCCCCTTTCCCTGAGCACCGCGGCAAGGGCGCCTGCCACCGACTTGGGCTTTGACTGCGCTGACACCTTTAGTACCTCCACGCCTTCTACCTCCCATTCCCAGGTTTTGGACCACGCGCTTCTTGCCCCTATCTATATTCAACATCCTGGCTAGAAGATCCTTCGTTGGGCGCAATTTCTCGCTATTTCGGTATGATCGGTCGAATGCGGGGTCTTTTTGCCTCGTAAGGCTGGGGGAGGAAGGGCGGTGGTTCACCCTTGGCTTCTCTAATCGCCTCGCTCTTCCATACAAGCAGCCTGCGGTTAATGGCATCCATGGTGGCCCGCGCAACAGCGTCGCTTTCATAGGTGCGCACGGGAGCGCTGCCGACGAGCCTCTCCTCGCCTTGAATACCTATGGCGCTCACCGCAACCAGCACCACGCTCTGCTCCAGCATCTTGATGATGCGCACTTCACCTGCGGAAATCATGCCCCGAGTGCGTAAGAAAGCTTCAACAGCGGCGATGGTGGCTTGCGCGACTACGTGGTGCTGGCCGAACTTGGTTGCGGGACCCGTGGCGGTTCCCGTGTACACTCTGCCTTCAAGCTCAAGCTCCACCACGGAGTCAGCTTGCGTCTTGCCAAGGTTCAGGTAGACTCGATCTATCTTTAGCCGGTGACCGACGAGAGCCTCAAGTTCGATTTGAGGCGTGTCTTTGAAGACGCATATGCCTATCCGTCTATGATCGATCTTGAGTCCCCACTTTGCGAACAGGACCGTCTCAATGTCCCGGACAAGCTCCTGGGGCGTACGGAGCTCAATGGAGGTACAATGGACCTCCGTTATCATGCGCTTTCCGTCGGTCACGATCCGCGCGGCCGTAAGTCCGGGGATCTGGGAGAGCGCCTCATCAATGTCGTCTATATCCACATCTTCTGGCACGATATCATTATACGGGATCCTGTGCCATTCAGGTCCAAGTTCGTGCCAGGCCATTCGCCGGCGCAAAATCCGTCTTTCCCTTGGTGCCTGTGGTTGCCTATCTGTCACGTGCCTCGCCTCCCTGGATCGCGGTTGCTTCATGGGGGGCCCACACGCCCATGCGGCTGAGCGCATCTTTGGCTGCTGCCTGCTCCGCCTCTTTCTTGGTCTTACCGGTCCCCCGCCCGATAGTCCCGGACGCCGAACTTACCTCAACTACGAACGTCTTGTCGTGATCCGGGCCCGTTTCGCTGACAACCTGGTAGCCAGGGATGTATTTCTCCTTTTTCTGAAAGATTTCCTGCAGGATGGCCTTATAATTTCTCGAATTGTCCGCCCCGGGACCGATGCTCATAGCTGGCTCAAGCTCCCTTGTAGCCATGCGCAGCGCTGCCTCCAGACCCCGGTCGAGAAAGACTGCGCCCAGAACAGCCTCAAATGCGTCAGCGAGTATCGACGGCAGGGTGCGCCCACCTGCGAGCTCAAGGCCATGACCGAGCCGGAGGAAATCGCCCAATCCGAGACGCGCCGCCGCATCTGCCAGCGCCTTTTCGCTAACCGC
>JBFMGS010000017.1:0-35899 GCA_040752635.1 Bacillota bacterium | reverse complement strand
CAAATGCGTCAGCGAGTATCGACGGCAGGGTGCGCCCACCTGCGAGCTCAAGGCCATGACCGAGCCGGAGGAAATCGCCCAATCCGAGACGCGCCGCCGCATCTGCCAGCGCCTTTTCGCTAACCGCTCGCCCGAGCATCGAAGAGAGGTCCCCCTCAGGATAGTCGCGGTACGTGACGTAGAGGTGCCACGCCGTCACCAGCTTGAGGACCGCATCTCCAAGGAACTCCAGCCGCTCGTTCCCCCCAGGAAGCCCGCCGCCCTCAAAAGAGCTGTGGGTAATCGCTTCAGCCAGAAGCCTGGGGTTCTTGAACCGCACGCGGAGGATCTCCTGCAGGCGCTCTAGGTCATCATGTCCAGAACCGAGCGACTTGTCTCTTCGAGCCATACGTGACGTCACTTCCCGCAACCGGTAAGAAAGGGTGGCCGGTGCTTGCACCCTCTTGTCGAGGCGCCCGCCAGGGGTGTACGCGTACCCCGTCGCCTAACCCACCTCAAAGGTAGGGGAGACAGGGGCACAAGACCCGTCCTGCTCCTCGGGGGAAACCCGGAATGCAACACCGGCCGCCCGGACCTCGTCACCCTTCGAACCTCTTCATGACAATGACACCGTTATGTCCGCCAAAGCCGAACGAGTTGGACATCGCTACGTTCACGCGAGCCTCCCGCGCGACGTTAGGAACGTAGTCGAGGTCGCACTCGGGGTCCGGCTCTTCGTAGTTTATGGTGGCCGGAACGAGTCCGGTCGTGATTGCAAACACGCACGCCGCAGCGCCGATGCTCCCCGCCGCGCCTAGCAGGTGGCCGGTCATGGATTTCGTAGAGCTTATCGCCACTCGGCTAGCGCTTGGCCCGAAGAGCCTCTTTATAGCGAGAGTCTCGCACTTATCGTTCATGGGAGTTGAAGTACCATGCGCGTTGATGTAATCCACGTCCGCAGGTGCAAGCCCGGCATCGTCGAGAGCCCGCTTCATGGCGAGAGCCGCACCAGCCCCTTCGGGGTCGGGCTCTACGATGTGGTGCGCGTCGGCGCTTGCGCCGTAGCCCGCCATCTCGGCGTACGGGCGTGCGCCCCGCTCGCGCGCATGTTCCAGGCTCTCGAGGACCATCACAACGCTCCCCTCGCCCATGACGAACCCGTCCCGGCCTTTGTCAAACGGGCGGCACGCCCTCTCCGGGTCGTCGTTTCTGCGCGACATTGCCCTGAGGGCGCAGAACCCGGCGAACCCGGCAGGCGTGATAGCAGCCTCGGTGCCGCCGACGAGCACCACGTCGGCGTCTCCCCTCTGGATGGTGCGAAAACCCTCACCTATAGCGTGGGTCGAAGCAGCGCACGCAGTCGCTACCGTGATATTGGGTCCCCTTGCGCCGGTGAACATCGACACCTGGCCTGATGCCATGTTCCCGATCATCATCGGGATGAAAAACGGGCTGACTCTCCTCGGACCCTCGGTCCGCAGCGCATTGATCTGTTCTTCGAGAACCTCCAAACCCCCTATGCCGCACCCCATAATGACCCCGACGCGGTCCCGGGTGCACTCGTCTACGGTGAGGCGGGCGTCATCCAGGGCCATGCGTGCAGCGGCCACCACGAACTGCGCAAACCTGGCGAGCCTATGTGCCTCTCGTTCTGTCATGTAATCGGTCGCGCGGAAGTCGCGCACTTCGCCTGCCATCTGCGTTCTGAAAGCCGATACGTCAAACCTGCTCACGCGCCCTATGCCGTTCCTGGAAACACGGAGGCCTTCAAAGAAGGCCTCTTTACCCACCCCGATGGGGGTGATGGCTCCAATGCCGGTCACCACCACTCGAGATCTCATTCCCTCACCCCACACTGGACACGAATTGTGACGGTGCTCGCTCGGTTATCCTTCGTCCGCGACCCTTTCGAGAATGAACTCCACTATATCCTCGACAGTAGTATCCTCCGCGATCTCCACGTCAAGAGCCCCGAGGTCGAATTCGCGGTCGAGCTCGTCCCCGATGCTCATCCTCGTGGCGGAATCAGCATAGAGATCGTTCATTGTTGCATCCCAGGTCACCAGCGATTCATCCACCTTCGCCTCGCGAACAATGATCTTCTTGACTTTCTCGAAGATCTCCTCAGCCTTCGGATCCATCTCGTGCATCCTATTCACCTCCCTATCTCTTACCGCTTGCGCGGCACAAACTCGTCGCCAGCGGCGAGCGGTTCTCGCTCCAGCGCACCAACTGCACCGAGCCGCTCGCTACATGGCAAGGCCCCCGTCAACGCACAGAACCTGGCCGGTTATGTACCCGGCTTGGTCAGAGGCGAGGAATACACACGCTGCGGCCACTTCATCCGCAGTGCCGAGCCTCCCGAGAGGCACGCCAGCAAGCAACTTCGCCTTGACCTCGTCTTTAAGCGAGGTTGTCATGCCCGCGTCGATGAGCCCGGGCGCAACTGCGTTTACGGTAACGCCACGCATGGCAAGCTCCCGAGCCGCCGCCTTCGTGAGGCCGATGACCCCAGCCTTCGCAGCCGAGTAGTTGACCTGACCAGCGTTGCCGATTACTCCGGCTATGGACGCAATATTGATGATCCTGCCGTAACGTTGGCGGAACATCTTCTTGCCGACTGCCCGCATGAAATTGAACACTCCAGACAGGTTCACGCGGAGCACCTCGTCCCATTCGGAGTCGGACATCCTGATAAGGAAGTTGTCACGTCTTATGCCAGCATTGTTGACAAGTATGTCAATACGCCCGAAACGGTCATAGATCCTCTCTACCGCCTCATCCACGGATTGCGGGGACGAAACATCAACCGCGAGCGCCATGGCCTCTTTACCAAGGTCAACGATCTGCTGGGCGACCCCCTCTGCCACAGCAAGGTTGCGCCCTGCCAGCACCGCCACGTTTGCACCCTCGCGTGCGAGCGCCTCGGCGACTCGTTCCCCAATTCCCCCTGAAGCCCCGGTCACCATAGCGACTCTGTCCGACAGCCTCATATTACAAGACCCCCTCAAGGAATTCAAGCGCAACTTCCACCGGCGTCCCGGCTTCCGCGGCAAGCACCGCCGCGTCGGGTATGATCCGCCTCACCAGACCCGAAAGTACCTTCCCCGGGCCCACTTCTATGAATATCCTTGCGCCTTCCTGCCACATCGCCCTCACGCATTCCTCCCACAGCACAGGAGAACACACCTGGTCCACAAGGGAGGTTCTTATCTCATCGGGGGTGCTTACTACCCTCCCGCTTACGTTGCATACCACAGGTATAGCAGGTGGCTTTATGGGGACTTGCGCAAGATTGGCCCTAAGGGCTGAAGCTGCAGGGGCCATCATTCTGGAGTGAAACGGGCCGCTCACAGCGAGCGGGATGACTCGACGTGCCCCCTGGCTAAGACAAAGCTCGCTCGCTTTCTTGACCGCAGCAGCCTCACCCGAGATTACAATTTGGTCGGGTGCGTTGAAATTGGCGGGCTCAACGTGCCCGACGCCCGAGGCGGCCTCGCACGACCGCAACACGCCCTCCCGGGAAAGCCCGATGACCGCAGCCATGGCGCCCGCCCCCTGAGGCACCGCCTTCTGCATGAGCTCTCCCCGAACCCTCACCAGTCGCAGCGCTGAGCCCAGCGAAAGCGCACCCGCAGCAACAAGCGCAGAGTACTCGCCAAGGCTGTGGCCGGCAACGATGTCGGGCCGGACTCCTCGCGCTTTGAGGACTGCAAACACCGCCATGCTCACCGCGAGCACAGCAGGTTGCGTGTTGGCAGTGAGGGCCAGATCCTCCGGAGCGCCCTGAAAACACAGGTCTGACAGGGGAAACTCCAGAGCAGCGTTGGCCGCCTGGAACACGTCGCGCGCCTCCTGGTATTTCGCAGCGAGCTCCCGGCCCATGCCGGTGTATTGCGAGCCCTGACCCGGGAAAATGAACGCAAGCTTCCCTGATACCTTCCCCCCACCTGCGCTAGCCACGGATCTCATCCTTGCACCACCGCAGTATGGCCGACCCCCACGTGAGGCCAGCCCCGAACCCTACCAGGAGCACTCGATCGCCGGTCTTCAACTTCCCGGCTCGCGACGCCTCGTCAAGCGCTATCGGGATCGATGCGGCGGACGTGTTCCCAAACCTTGCCACATTCGAGTAGACCTTCTCGGGAGCGCCAAGCCTCTCGGCAGCGAGATCTATAAGCCTTTGGTTCGCCTGGTGTGGAATGACGTAGTCTATGTCCTTCTCGGTCAAGCCTGCCTTGTCGAGAACCTGTCGTGTTGCATCGACCATGATCCTTACTGCGAACCTGTACACCTGGTTCCCGTGCATGTGGATGTAATGAAGCCCCTCGTCAACAGTCTCGTGGGATGCGGGGCGTGCTGACCCGCCAGCCGGAAGAGTGAGAAGGTCTCCCCTCGCGCCATCGGCGCCAAGCACATAGGTTATGATCCCGTTGCCCGGGTCAACCGGCTTGATGAGTGCTGCTCCTGCCCCGTCGCCGAAAAGGACGCATGTGTTTCGGTCTCGCCAGTTCACGATCTTCGACAGCGTTTCGGCACCGATGACGAGAACGTTGTTGTAACGCCCAGAAGCAACAAACTCGGACGCCACTGAAAGTGCGTAAACAAACCCGGTGCATCCGGCACCAAGATCGAAGGCTGCAGCGTCAGAGGCCCCTATCTTGGCCTGGACAACGCACGCGCATGACGGGAACGGCATGTCCGGCGTCACCGTAGCCACGATTATGAGGTCAACGTCGGAAGCTTCCACCCCCGCATCCTCAAGGGCCCGCCTCGCAGCCTCGGCCCCAAGATCCGACGTAACCTCGCCATTTCGTGAGATCCGCCTCTCTCTGATGCCGGTGCGTTCCACTATCCACTCGTCGTTTGTATCCACCATTTTCTCGAGATCCAAGTTGGTGAGCACGCCGGCGGGAACAGCGTGACCCGTCCCGGCGATGCCAGCCCCGCGAAGGCTCCGTGACTCAGGTTGCACCAATCTCTCCTCCTTCGTATCCGTGGGCGGCGATCCTTGCTGCAATAGATTCCGTGACACGTCCGTCACAGGCGGCTTTCGCGGCGCGTATGGCGTTCTTGATGGCTTTTGCACGAGATCGGCCGTGTGCTATCACCGCAACACCGTTAACCCCGAGAAGCAACGCCCCACCGTACTCGGAGTAGTCCATGCGCCTGGCCAGCGATCTTAACGCGGGGCGCATGAGAAGCGCGCCGACTTTGTACACAATGCTCTTGCTCACCGACTCCTTGAGCATCGAGACAATCGCCTCGCCTACGCCCTCGGCCAGCTTGAGCACGACATTCCCGGTGAACCCGTCTGTGACGACGACGTCAGCCCGGCCGAACGGAACATCCTTCCCTTCGATATTCCCGATGAAATTCAGGCCCGACTTGCGAAGAAGCTCATGCGAGGCGATGACGAGCTCCGTGCCTTTCGTCTCTTCTTCGCCGTTGGAAAGAAGCGCAACCCCGGGATTTGACCTGCCCATGACGCGCTCTGCATAGGCGGCGCCCATGAGCGCAAAACTCAAGAGGTGGTGGGGCCTGCATTCCGAATTCGCACCCCCATCAATGAGAAGGCAGTAGCCCCCGGTCGTCGGAAAGACAGTCGCGATCGCCGGCCTGTCTACGCCCCTTATCCTCTTCAGTCTGAGGATTGCTGCTATCATAGCAGCCCCGGTGTTGCCGGCTGAGACCACAGCAGACGCCTCGCCCCTTACAGCAAGGTCAGTCGCAACAAGCACTGAAGCATCTCTCATCTTGCGAAGCGCGTCCACCGGGTGGTGTTCGTCCATGGGCACCACCTCGCTCGCATGCACCACCGAAAGCGGCAAGCCCTCCGCCTTACATGCAGATAGCACAGGCCCGATCCTGCGTACATCGCCGACGAGTACCACCTCTACGCCCAGCTCCCTCGCTGCCAGCACGGCACCACGCACGGTCTCTTCCGGCGCCAGATCCCCGCCCATCGCGTCAAGTGCGATCTTCAAGCGAGATCTCCTCCTTCACTTCCTCCTCTTTCTTCGTCCCCTCCCCTTCCTTCCTCGGGTCCACTGCGAACACTACAAACTTACCTTCGAACACGTCCTTGCCGGACACCCTGGACACCACATCCACATAGTACTTCCTTCCAGCTCGGCGCACGACTGTAGCTTTTGCTATGAGCCTCTCTCCGGCCTTTACAGGACGGAGGAACCTCACGTTGGCAGTGCCCGTGAGCGCTACTTCTGCATCAACAAGTGCGACGGCAAGCGAGTTGGCTTGAGCGAATATGTGATGGCCGCGAATGATCCCCGTGCGCCGAAACGCCATATCCGCCGTGGGCTCCAGCATAGATACGGCCTCTACACCAAGTGACACGTGAATGAGCTCCCCTATCACCTCGCCTGTCGTCACCGACCTGACCTTATTCGTAGCTTCCTCTGCAAGGCGCCTGGTGCGCTCGCGCGATTCCGGGATGCCGAGTTCGAGTCTGTCGAGGCGCACAGTCTGAACGCTCACCTGGAACATTCGCGCAAGTTCCCTGTCGGTGATGAACGGGTCAGCTCCTAGCAACTCCTTGAGGCGCCGGTGGCGGTCTTGCTTGGCAAGGCGCGAGGCCACGTGCATCATCCCTCTTTGCAAATCAGTGCCCTGAGTTGGGGCAGAGGAATCTTCCCCACTTTGTCCTCACAGTCAAGAATGGCATAGGGTTCCAGCTGCCAACTTGGCAGAGCGCGTGCTTAAGACCACGTATTAATATCTACTGCTAATCAAGTATACATCGAGAATGGTTGTGCTTGCAAGCCAAACCTGTTCGGTGTTCATGAGCAGATAGTTTGAGGTGGGCAGAAGGGCCAGTACGTAAAAAAGAAAATGCATTCCTCGGGCGGGGGCGATGGCCCTCGAGTAAAGATCATCCAGGCATCCTAACGACCGAGTTGGGGCGAGTCCGACCGGTCAGTCGGTAGCAAAACTAAGGAAAGGGAGAAGGCGCGACTACGCCCTCTTCCTCTCTTTCTTCTCTCCAGTCTCGATGACTTCCCGCCCATCATAGTACCCGCACTCAAGGCACACCCTGTGCGGGAGCCTAACCGCGTGACACTTCGGGCACTTCACGAGGGTCGGTCCGTCAATCTTCCATGTCGCCCGGCGTTTTCTTGTCCTCGATTTTCCAAACTTTCCTTTAGGATTGGCCACTCCAGTTCCACTCCTGTCACGAAAACTCTAGCTTTTGCCGTCTCCCGGCTGAAGCAGGTTCGAGAGAGCAGCGAAGCGAATGTCCCCAATTTCACCGGGACAGCCGCAAGGGCCTTCGTTAAGGTTCTCGCCGCAATTGGGGCACAGCCCCCGGCAATCCTCGCTGCACACTACCTTAATAGGTAAAGAAAGGGCGAGGCTCTCCCTTACTTCAGGAGTGATGTCTACATAATCCCCAGAATAGACCCGGTCATCGACCCTGTCGCCCTCGGCGGATTCCCGACCCAAGCGTCTTTCTTCGTGGCTCTTCCGGTACTCCTGCTCAAAACTGAAGGTGGTGTGAATGACGCACGGCTTGAGACATCGATCACAGGCTACTTCGAGATCGGCTTTCGCCTGTCCCTGCACGAGCACTCTTCCGCGGCCCGTATTGGTGGCGCGCGCCCTGATTTCGACGGGGCCCGCGGGGGTGATCTCTCTGCCAGCCACGTTCATCCGTCCGATAGTCTCAACGATGTCTGCCTCAACGCTGGCGCCCTTCGTGTCGCCGATGGCTGATACGTCAATCCTCAAAGCGAGTACGCCCCCACACACAACACATTCAATTATAGGCTACACGCGACCTACCGTCAAGAAAAACGAAAACCGCAAAACCGCGCCCCCGGGTCTGCGACCCAGGACACGCCGCCCTCCAGTTCCAAAGGAACTACCTGAGCCCGGCAGCCTCACGCACACACGCCTGGTGTTCGAGGTCAACACTGCCGCTACCATGCAGTCTGCTACCGGCAAAGTGGATGCAGAAATGGCCCGGAAAGCCGTTGTTTCTTACCCATTGCCCCCCGTGAGGCATCCCGTTCATGGACGCCGCAACCCTCCGCCCGCCGATCTCCACGATGATAGGACGCCTCTCCCAGCTCCACTGCCCTCCAAAGACCTGTTTCATGGTAGCAGTGTCCTCAACTGTAATCGGCTCACAGTCGGCATGAAAGTGGCCTCCACGCCTCTTCACCTGAAACGACAGCCCGGTTCTGACATCGATCACCCTGGCCGTGGTCTTGAAGACCCTTCTCGCCTCTTCCCAGCTCAACACCTCAACCAAGGGGCGCTCCCCCCTTGACGGGGCGCTGCGCGCCGAAGGCACCCGCAGTTCCTGCCCTATCTTGATCGAGGACGCATTCGAGATGCCATTTGCCCTGGCAAGGTCTTGAACGCTGACACCGAACTTACGAGCGATTTCTGACAGAGTATCGCCGGAACGGACCACATATACTTTCGTGTGAGCGCTCCTGACTTCCGCCTCCAGGCGCTCCCAGGTGGCCGCGCCTACGATGCCGTCAACACCCAAGCCTCGGAGCTTCTGAAACGCCTTCACCGCGCGTAGCGTGTCCTGGCCAAACACTCCGTCGCAATCTCCGGCCGCAAATCCGAGTGCTTTCAGCATCTCCTGCAGTGCGCGGACGTTTTCTCCCTTCATACCTATCTTGAGTGGGCTGGACGGCCTATGTGCAGACACTGCCGAAGTACAAGCCAAACCCGCGAGGACAATGAGAGCCACAAGTGCGAGCCGACCGGCGAGCCTTCGCGTGTATGGCCCCAAGAGCATCGCCCCCTGTCATTCGCGGATACAAGAACCTGGGACAACCCTTATCGGATATTATTCTCCAAAAGTGCCATTTTCCCTCCTTGCAACCTCATCAAGCGCCGCAAGCGCATCGTCGATGTCTCGTATCCCTGCCACCCGGATGGTCCTCGCTGCAATCCTGGCTGCACGCTCGTTTTCCAGGGGCGCCAGGAAAAGCGTCGCACCTGCCCGCTCCGCCGCGGCCACCTTTTGCTTTACTCCAGCTACGGGGCCCACCGTACCGTCCAGCCCGATGGTCCCGGTCCCGGCGATGATTTCCCCACCCGTCAGATCACGCGGGTCTAACTGGTTGAGGATCTCGAGGGCGAACATGAGCCCCGCGGATGATCCCTTAATATCGCGCGAGTCTATATTGATCTTCACCGGCGGCTCGTACTTGATGCTCGGGCTGACAAGTATACCCACGGCCGCTCGCGCCTTGTCCTCAGGATGAACAACCGTGCGGATAGTGAAGCTCTCCACGCGCTCGTTTCGCTTTACAGTTAACACGACCGGCTTTCCAGCGCGCCTTGCGCCTATGCTCCTCACCGCTTCGTCGGCAGTCTTCACGGGCTTGCCATCCACGGCAAGGATAACGTCCCCCTCTTGCAGCAACCCTCGGGCTGGGCTATTCTGCAAGAGTTCCTCGACCCGCACCACGGTCTCGACTTTCACGTGGTAGCCAAGCTTACGAAGGGCCACTGTGCCGGCGACCACCTGGCTTTCACGCATCATGCTCTCCATGATCCTAAGGTATTTCTTCGTGTCCATGCCTTTCGGGATCTCGCGGCCGCGCGGGACGACATCCACAACTGGCGAGAAAAGCGCGGCAACAGAGGACGCCAGATTTGCAGGGTTGCTGGTCACAGCGGTGAGAAGAAAAGCTCCTTTCGCGTTCTTTGCCCCATTTTCGACGCTGACCATTGTCGAAAGCTCTTCAGCAGGACCCGGACCGATGACCACGTAACTGCGGGCCAGATGCCCGCTCAAGCCCGCCGCGATCATGACCAACCCGAGAAATCTAAGCCCGTTGCGCTTTAGTCGGCTCACTGCAACGCCCCCTCGATGCTCTCCCTTATCCGCGGAAGGGCTTCTCTTGCTGCAGCCTTACCACGGCTGATGATCTCCAGCGCGCAGTCGAGTCTCGTCGGGCCGATGTCAGCGAGGTCGGGCGCGATGACGATGTCCGCGTCGATCATCCTTTGCCTGAGTATAGTGACCTCCATGAGCTCTACGGCTGCGGTTATGACGTCGAAGATATTCCTCACGGGCTCACCCCGCGAGCGTCCGGGCATACCCCGCGCGTTCCCATCCACTGACACCGCAATGACAAGACTTGCGCCCATCTCCCGCGCCTGGCGCGCAGGCACCCGGTTGAGGACCGCCCCATCGACCAGCAGCCGCTTGCCCATCCTCACTGGTACTACGATGCCTGGTACCGCTGTGCTCGCCCGTATGGCAAGCGCGACCTTCCCTTCTCTTAGCAATAGCTCCTCGCCGGTCTCGAGATCAACCGCAGTTGCGGCAAAAGGCATGGCAAGCTCATCGAAGGATTTGTCGTGCGTAAGTATGGTGAGGAACTCCAGGAACCTGTCGCCGGCAATGAGGCCCATGCGCGGAAAGCAAAAATCCAGCAGATGGTCCCACTTGATGTGCGTGGCAAGCCGCTCCATCATCCCAAGGTCGCGGCACGCAGAGTATATCCCGCCGACAAGCGCGCCAGCGCTCGAACCCACTATGACGTCAACGGGCACCCCCGCTTCCTCCAGCACCTCGAGCACGCCGATATGTGCAAGGCCCCGGGCCGAGCCTGCTCCGAGGGCAAGACCGACTTTCAGGCGCGGACCACTGACGGATGACACTTTACCACCCCACGGCACAGCTCTATACTATTGATTTCGCCCCGCCGGTATTCTGGGTCCAGGGAGTCTTCCTGGGATCGTGTGGCAGCGGCCCATTAGCATAACACCTGATCACATCAAATATACATGTAAGGACAACCGGGCAGCAAGTGTGGGAAGAGTGGAGGGCGGGGAGGCATGAGCGGTCGCACTTCCGTCACGAGGAAAGCAGCGTATCTAATGGCTGCATGTGCGCTGTTTGTCACGGTGGCGATAGTCGTGTACCCTGACGTCGCCTACGAGGCTTCAGTGGAAGGCCTTCGCGTGTGGTGGCAGATCGTCTTCCCGGCGCTGTTGCCGTTCTTCATAGCGGCGGAGGTCCTCATGGCGCTTGGGGTCGTACACTTCCTCGGGGTCCTCCTCGAGCCGCTCATGAGGCCCCTGTTCGACGTGCCCGGCGTGGGAGCGTTTGCCTTTGCCATGGGTCTCACAGGAGGATACCCCATCGGCGCCAGGATAACTGCGAGCCTTCGCAAACAGAGCCTATGCAACCAAATCGAGGGAGAACGCTTGGTATCATTTACCAATACTGCGGATCCTCTCTTTATGGCGGGCGCTGTTGCAGTGGGAATGTTCCACCTCGCCTCGCTCGCGCTGACCATATGCGCAGCCCACTACATCTCCGCGACCATCGTGGGAGTTCTGCTGCGCCTCCATGGCGGCCCCCAGCTGAGGCATGATATAGGTCCCAGCAGCAGGGAGAACATATTAAGGCGGGCTCTTGCCGAACTACACAGAGCACGGCAAGCGGATGGGAGGCCCTTCGGCCAGTTGTTCGGGGACTCTGTGCGCGATTCCATCAACAGCATGCTGCTTATCGGCGGATTCATCATGATGTTCTCAGTGATAATCAGGGTGCTCACCGTCGCCGGCGTAACGCGTTTCATAGCAGCCCCCATAGCTTTCACGCTGAAGCCGCTGGGCGTGGAACCCACGCTCGTCCCGCCGTTCGTAAGCGGGTTCTTCGAGATCACGCTGGGGACCGAGCTTGCAAGCAGGGCAGCGGCCCCGCTCATACAGCGAGTCATGGTGGCAAACGCGATCATCGCCTGGTCGGGGCTTTCAGTCTTTGCACAGGTCACCACCATGTGCGCCGGCACAGATATCAGGATGACACCGTATGTGGTATCACGAGTGGCTCAAGCTGTCATCAGTGCGCTGGTCACGCTTGTGCTAATAAGCCCCGGCGGCCAGGGCCTGGCAAGGATGGTCGTTCCGGTCTTCATGGCCCGCCTGGCTACAGAACATGTGCCTTTCTTTGTGCGGTTCGTAGCTTCCTTCGCAGCTCTCGCCCGCACGATCGGCATCATGGTCTCGATGTCCCTGGTAGTGTGGCTGCTGCGGCGCATACGGCTTGTCGTCATCCGTTTGAGGCCATAGCTTACTTCCTCTTCAATTCCTCCACACCGCGCCTGACTACCTTCAGGGTGCGCTGAAGGCCCTCCTCAAGCTTGGAAAGCGTCTCGGCGGCATATTCATCGGCGCCCCTTCTCGTCTCGTTTGCCTGGGCCTTTGCCTCCTCGATGATCCTTGTGGCCTCAGCCTCAGCAGCCTTGACTACTTCCTCCCGGGAAACCATCGCCGCCAGGTGCTCCCTCGCTGAGACCTTCATCTTCTCCGCTTCTGACGTTGCCTCAGCAAGAATCCGGTCCTTCTCTGTGAGCAACCACTCCGCCTGCTTCACTTCCTCCGGCAGGCAAATCCGTATCTGATCCACAATCTCCAGGAGTTCGTAGCGATCCACAGCCACCTTGTTCAGAAGCGGTATTCTTCGACCACCTTCCACAGCCGCCTCGAGTCTGTCTAAAAGATCCACGATCTTGGTCTTTCCCACCCCGGTTCCTCCTTACTATGACTGGTCTACTTTGCTTTGCGAAACTTCTTAGCAAGTTGTGAGGCTACGTGTTCTGGCACGAAGCCCCTCACACACCCTCCGAGGCTCGCCACTTCCTTTACCATACTTGAGTTCAAGAACGCATATTCGTTGCCGGTCATCATGAACACTGTCTCAATGTTATTTCCTATCTTGCGGTTCCACGACGCCATCTGGAACTCGTATTCGAAGTCGGAAAGTGCGCGCAAGCCTCGTATGATGACGGACGCCCCGTGCTCGCGGGCGAAATCCACCAGAAGCCCGGAGAAATGCGCAATCTCGATGTTAGGGAGGTGTGCAAGGGAACTTGCGAGCATCTCCGTCCGCTCGTCAACTGTGAAGAGCGGTTCCTTCGCCGGATTCACCAGGACAGCCACGATGAGCTTGCTGAAGATCCGCGAGGCCCGCTCCGCAATATCCACATGACCGTTCGTCACCGGGTCGAAGCTGCCCGGATATACCGCCACCACTACTCTAGTCGCCTCCCGTTTCCTGATGCTCGCCTCCGCCTCCAGGCCTGTAGAACGAAACGACAGTATCGCCGTATACTTCCTGCCTTACCAGATTCACATTCGCGCACGACCCCGGCATCTCCTGCTTGTGCTCGTGTCTTGCTACGATCGTGCCATTTTCCCCGAGGATCTTGCTCTGACATACGAGTCCGAGGGTGACCGGCGCAAGACCGTGGCCGTACGGGGGATCCATGAAGACGAGGTCGAAAACCTCTCCTCTCCTGGCGAGAACGCGCACCACCCACCGGACATCACCGCATAAGACCCTCGCGCGGGGCGCAAAACCGGTCACTTCGAGGTTACGCTTGATAACTCCCACCATCCTCGGGTCGCGTTCAATAAAAACGGCCCATTCGGCGCCACGGCTCAGAGCCTCGATACCGATCGCCCCTGTGCCGGCAAAAAGGTCGAGACACCTGGCTCCCGTGAGCCATGGCGTCAGGATGTCAAACATGGATTTCTTGACATTATCGGTGATCGGCCGGGCTTTCATACCGCGCGCCCCGAAAAGCATTCGGCCTTTCGCGGACCCCGCAATGACTCGCATACTTTATCATTACCCCGATATGGTTTGAATTACCATCGAGAATCCGAAAAGAATTTTGAATAGAACTCGTCATGGCGCGCAAACTATCAGCGAAAGAAGAGCCGAGGATAAACGGCACCCGGGCGGTGCCGGGGTTTCAAAACCCTCCCCCATAAGCTCTTCCTCCGGTTTCTCCTCTCCCACGGGATGACGGTCGCAAGACCGTCGTCTTTTTTTGCTTTGGATTCCACTCTTGCTTGGGGTTGCCGGTGACTGCATGACGGGGCGCTTCCAATTTGGCCACCTGCCTGCGGATCAAATCACACCGAGGCGCCCGTCGGGGGCGTACCCGTACCCTGTCGCCAAACCCGCCCGAAGGTAGGAGGGAGGCAGGGTCCGAAGGACCCGTCTTCCTCTTCGGAAGGGGGAAGACCCTTCCTGAGGTCAGCGCTCCTTGCCCAAAGGTAGGGGGGAGGCAGGGTCGTAAGACCCGTCGGAAGGGGGGTATTCCCCCCTCCGAGAAGCAAGACGGATCTCGTGCCTTGGGCTAGGCGCTATAGGAGGCACTCGATCCTGCCTCCTCCCTACCTTCGGGCGAGTACCGTCGGAACTGAGATGGGGTATGCCTCCTTCCGAGTGGGAACCCGGAATGTAACACCAACAACCTTGATGAACCGGGGAAGACTCCCGGGCATCAGCCCGGGACTGGCAAGAACAGAGGCGTCCCCGCGGCGCCAGGAGGGTCACCTGCGCCACGGGCACGCCTCTATCCCGGTTTTCTCGAGCTGCGCAGGTCGCACCGCCTTCTCCGTCAGTCAACCGGGTAAAAGGCAAGCCCCAGGGTACCTGGACCAACGTGAGAGCCTATCACCGGACCGAGCCAGGCGGTGAGGACCTCGTCGCATGCGAGCTCTCTCTCGACGGTCTGTTTTAGAGCAGCGGCCTCTTCAGGAACCGCACCGTGCATGATCGCAGCCCGCAACTTCTTGCCAGAAGGCGCCCGTTCCTTCGCCGCTGCGATCATCCTCGCCAACACTTTCGCTTTAGAGCCTCGCACCTTCTCGAACGGCACAACTTCGCCGTCATATAGCTGTAGAAGCGGTCGGATGGAGAGCAGCGTGCCAAGAAACGCTGTGGCTTTCCCTATCCGCCCGTTTTTCTCTAGATACTCGAGAGTATCCACCGTGAAAAACACCACCATACCCTCGATGAGATGGTGGAGCCTTGCAGCGATATCACCCGCGGTCGCGCCGGACCTTGCCAGCCGTGCAGCTTCGAGCACCAGAAGCCCTGTTATGGCTGAGGCCCCTTTACCGTCGATCACTCGCACCTTCGTGCCTTTCATCATACCAGCAGCAAGCGTAGCAGACTGATAGGTGCCTGACAGCTTGCTCGACAGGTGGATGGAAACGATCTCCTCCGACTTTGAGGCAAGATCCTCATAAACAACCTGGAAATCGTGGGGCGACGGCTGTGAGGTTCTTGGCAGGATCTTGCTGGAGACGAGCTTATCGTAGAACTCCTCACTTGAAAGATCGACGCCATCTCTATAGATCTCGTCTCCAAAATGAACGAGAAGCGGAACTACTACTATCCCGTGCTCTTCATACATCTCGCGTGGCAGATCTGCAGTGGAATCCGTAACTATGGCGACCTTTCCCATCCTACTTACCTCCTGCTTCCCACGTTGTCGATCATGATACGAAAACTACTTACGCACACTTTCTCCTGTACTGCGAACCACAGTCGGACTTCCAATCCCCTTCACTCCGGTAGCAGGTCGGTCCTCTTAGAGCCGAAAATGACTTCACACATGCGTCTTGTTTGGCTACTCCACTGACATGATGTAATAATACAGCGGTTGGCCACCGTAGTGGACCTCTACCTCGCATTGCGGGTATATGTCGGCGAGCCGCTCCGCAAGCGCCTGGGCCTCCGCGTAAGTCACGTCCATGCCGTGGTATATCGTAAGAAGCGCACTCTCAAGGGTCATCATGTGGCTTACAAGGCTCATGGCGACCTCATCACGGTCTTTACCCGCAGCGCAGATCTCCCCGTCTTTAATGCCTATGATGTCGTTCTCACCTATGGTGAACCCGTTCACGCTCGAGTCACGAACCGCGTAAGTGACCTCTCCTGTGCTGACCTGCGAGAGGACTTCATTCATTGTCTTTTCGTTGGCGCTGGCATCCACAGTGGAGTTGAACGCAACGAGCGCTGCAACTCCTTGAGGAATGGTCTTTGTGGGAACCACTACTACGGTCTTGTCCACGAACTCCTTGCTTTTCTCCGCAGTGAGTATCACGTTGGAGTTGTTGGGGAGGACGATGACGCTCCTGGCACTAACCCCTTGGATGGCGCTCACCAGCTCTTCGATGCTGGGGTTCATCGTTTGCCCGCCCTCAACAACAACGTCTGCGCCCAGGCTCTTCAATATAGTCGCGAGCCCCTCGCCGACAGCCACAGCCACCACTCCCACGGGCTTTTCCACGCCTTGCGCGCCAGCGGCGGTTCCCGCTCTCATTGGCTGCTTTGCCTGTCCTGAGCCGGGCTGCTCTCGCAGGGCCGCGTTCCCCAGGTTACCTGTTTCGAACTCCTTGTGCTGGTCCGACATGTTGTTGATTTGGATTTCATGGAGTTCGCCAAGGCCAATGCAGTACTCCAGGACCTTGCCCGGGTGGTTGGTGTGGATATGCACCTTTGCCACTTCATTCGTCCCGACCACAAGAAGGCAGTCGCCGTCACCCGCGATGGCCTGCCGGATCCTATCAAGTGGCAAAGCCCTCCCCTTGATCAGAAACTCCGTGCAGTATCGAAAGCGCAGGCTTTCCCTGACCGTTTCATCAGATTGTCGAGCAGCAATGCTCTTCCCTGCTCCACCTGCAACGGTGAGCACCGGCTCGCGTCTTACGCCCACAGCCTCACCGCGCAGGGCCCTCACTGCACCTTCCCAGAAAAACACGAGACCCTGACCCCCAGCGTCAACCACACCCGCCTCTTTGAGGGTTGGGAGCATTTCAGGCGTTTTCTCGAGCGTGTTTCGCATCTCCGCAAGTACCCTCTCGGCCATGGAAATGACGTTCGACTCCATTCTCGCATACTGCGACGCAGAGCGAGCAGCTTCACGCGCCACGGTCAGCATGGTACCTTCCACCGGTTTCATGACGGCCTTATACGCCATGGCCGCCGCTTCCTGCAAGGCTCGCGCCAGGTCCAGTGCACCTAGGGTTCTCTTCCCCTCCACGCCCTTTGCGAAGCCCCGTAGCAGCTGAGAGAATATGACACCGGAGTTCCCTCGAGCCCCCATGAGCGACCCCATGGCTGCGGCTTCAGCTATCAGGGGTAGAGAATCGGTCTCGACTTTCTCGATCTCACGGACGGCGGCAAGGAGCGTCAGGTGCATGTTGGTGCCGGTGTCGCCGTCCGGAACGGGAAACACGTTCAAGGAATTGACGAACTCTTTATTCACACCAAGCCACTCGGTGCCGGCCACGATCGCGCGTGCAAGATCTCTTGCGTCAAGTACATCACGCTTCAACGCGCCAACCTCCTGTTGCCGGTCACGTGCGCTTATCCTGTCGGACATGAGTCACCCTCACACCCTGAACTGTGATGTTAACCCTCGCTACTTTCAGCCCGGTCATGCTTTCCACCACGTAGCGCACCTTTTCCATGACGTTATGCGCCACTTCGGTGATCTTCGTGCCGTATTCCACGATGATGTAAAGGTCTATCACCACCTCGTCTCCGGCCAGCTTCACTTCAACCCCCCGGCTCAAATTGTCCATGCCCAGGAGCTCGGCTATGCCGTCTTGAATGTTCCGCGACGCCATTCCGACGAGGCCGTAACACTCAGTGGCCGCCATCCCGCTGATGAGCGCGATCACCTCATCCGAAATCGTGATCTGGCCGAGTTCGGTGCTGACGTCTTTCCCCATGTACCGCGATACCCCCTGCTCGAACCGTCGGGTAGCGAAGACAACTCAAAGTTTCTTATTCTGCGCAGTGTATGGAATTCCTTTTTGTTATCGTATTCACGTTCCGGCCCTGTTTAGAAGGCCGCAGTTCGTCCCATACAGCATCGTCGTATGCGTTATTGTATGCAATTGCCGCATGCAAGCCGTCCCATGCCGCACAGGCTATCGCATGCGGCTGTCGAGCCAGGCTGCCGTGCTGTCGTACGCAGCTCTCGTATGCAGCTTGCGCAGTCCGCGCCGCTATGATACAATACAGGCCGGGTCTTTGCAAGACGAGGAGGTGCAAGTCATGTCCTATCGCTGTGAGATCTGCGGAAAGAGCCCGCACGTGGGTAGACAGGTCAGCCATTCGGAGGTTAAGACCTCCCGCAGGTGGCTCCCGAACATCCGCCGCGTGAGAGCTTTGGTTCACGGCTCCCCGAAGCGCATATACGTCTGTACCAGGTGCCTTCGCTCAGGAAGGGTCGAGAGGGCACACTAATCGGGTAAGAAGGGACCTGGGCCGCTCGATGGGCTCGTTTTCTGGACACGGCTCGTCGAGTTCTTTTTTATTGCGCAGATTGCGCGGGCATAATATATGTTGCTCCGAGCCAGCCGCTCATCCAGACACGTCACGCAGGAAGGGGTCAGCATGACGCGAGTATTCTGTGACGTTTCCAACTGCACGTTCAATGAGGACGACTTCTGCACCGCCCGCGAGATCAAGGTCTCCACACAGTCCTTACTGCAGCAATCTCCCGAGCCGGAGTTCGCTCTCGGCGGCGGAGCGGCAGGAATGGGAATGTCCGTTCCGGACGAGGCGAGAAGCTCGCAGGAAACGGTGTGCGTCACCTTCAGACCCAGAGAAGCACGCGACCGGTCGTGAAGCGCACGACCGGCCATGCGGCACCCGGAGTTGTCGTGAAGTAACTGGGTTGTCTGCGCCTCAGAACCCGAGCAAGCGATCTGGCATGAAGTCGCCGAAGAAGCTACCGAGCCGGCTGGAAATGACGTCCGTTTTTCCGCTAAACATGAGCAGCCCGACAGCTACCAGGAACAGCCCCGAAAGAACCTCGACGGTGCGACCGTGCCTGGTAAGCCAGGGGAAAGACGTCACGCCGCGGCCGATGGCGAAGCCCATAGCGAGAAACGGCAACCCCAGGCCGAGCGAGTACGCTGCAAGAAGTATGACCCCCTGACCCATCCTGCCCGAAGTGCCTGCAACCGCCAGGATCGAACCGAGGATCGGCCCTACGCACGGCGTCCAGCCAAGGGCGAACGCCGCGCCCACAAGAAAACCCCCGGCAAGTCCGGCGGGCCGTTCCGCCGAAAAGACTCGCCGCTCAGAGTAAAGCCACCTCACGTGTATGGCGCCGGCAACGTGGAGTCCAAAGACGATTACGATGAGCCCGGCAAGCTTGTCCAGGAGCCACCTGGCAGAATAGAGCAGCTCACCTGCAAGCGAGGCGCCCGCGCCCACCGCCACAAACACGGAGGAAAAGCCCAACACAAAGAGGGTCGTCGCAAGGAGCACTCTCGCGCGGTGGGCCGCGCTGGCTCTCCTGCCTGGATCCCGGCCCCCTACCGCATCACCTCGGGCCGCCCCTGCCACCGACCCTGCGCCTATACCCGCAACGAACCCGATGTACCCGGGCGCAAGCGCTATAACGCACGGCGACAGGAACGACACTACCCCCGCGAGAAAAGCGATGACTACGTTGAGTTCCATACCCCTCTCACCCTACATATAGAGACTTCATAACAGAGGCTTCACGATGCTCTCAAGGTAACGCCTCGTCACCGGGCCGACCACCTTGCTTCTTATAACTCCGGATTTATCCAGCACAAACGTTGTGGGTGTCCATTCAACCCAGTACCTGGCGGCGACCTGACCGGAGAGGTCAAGTAGTACCGGGAAGTTTATGCCGACCCTCTTCGCGAAACTCCGCACGTCGTCCCGCGGCTCGCCAATGTTCACGGCAAGGATGACGACGCCCTTGTCCTTGTACTCGTTGTAGAAATCAATGAACTCCGGGATCTCGTATCTGCACGGGGGGCACCCCATAGCCCAAAAGTTCACAACAACCACGGCTTTCCCGCGGTACTCCTCCAGTGAAACCTCTTTATCGTCGATTGTTTTCAGGATGAAATTGGCCGCGAGCACGCCATCCTCCGCAGAGACCGCAGGCACACGTCCGTTTCTCCCGAGCCCTCCCAATAGTGGGTATCCGATGGCGCCTGCAACAAGCAACAGCCCGACAAGCAATAGCATCCGCTTCGTTCGCATATTCCCGCCCCCTATCCTTGTAGCCGCCTGCTTTCCATAATCATATACCACCCGGGGTATAATTCAATAGGGCACGCCAAGATCCTTTCTCAAGACATACTCCAGGTTCTCGGCAAAACTCCTGTCTTGCCTAACAAAGGCAAATACATAATCTTCAGCGAACTCTCAACCACGGGTTTACCTGCACCTCAAGCAGGAGATGCTGTCGAGGGGAATGAGGAGCGCACGGTCCCGCCGTGCGCTCCTCATTCCCCTTCAGGTCCCGGGATGCTCGCCACAAGCTCCGCATCGCCTGCAGGTGCAAAGACGCTGCCGGGCGTTGCCGGTCCTTACGGCTGCGGTATCGCGAGCCCCTGAACCCCGTGCTCTGAGACCTTGATGTCAGGGTAAGTATCCTTGATTATCTCGGTTATCGTCCTGATGGACTTGATCTTGAGCCTGGCGAGGTCTGAAAGCGCCGCCTCCGACGCGCCCCAGGGCGCGTACATACCGACGCTCGTGCCGCTCTCCATCTTGAAATAGCACGGTGCCGCGACCCTTGCTATATCAGGCGTCTCGTAGAACCTGTTCATCCCGCCCCACGTGTCGAATATCTGGATATGAACGTCCATGGGGATGTCCGCCGCCTTTCGCATTGCAGCAAGGGCTGCGAGAGAGCTATCGGCGATCGGGTTGAAGGTGCCCGCGCCGAGGCTTTGGAGCAGCTTCGCACCGGCGGCATTGGCATGCCCGGCGAATATAGACACCTTGAAGGTGACGTCCTTCGGCAGGTCGCCGTTCTTCTTCATCTCGCTTAAGACCATCAGAACGCCTTCGTCCCACACCAGGAACCCTCGGAACCCGATCTCAATCGCACGCATCACGTCATACACGTAATGGGCTAGCATGTCGCACCCGCGAAGCCGCATGCCGCATACGGCACCCTCAGGAGTTGCGATCTGGCGTCCCGAATACCACGTAGGTCGTGGCCCCGGGGTGAGGATGACCTCGATCCTCTCATCGTGGGAAACCCTTGCGAACTCGGCAAGCTCGTCCCTGGTAGCCCAGGTCGCACCCCGCACCACGGAAATCGCACGGTGGAACGGGACCCGCTGTTTTCTAGCCTCTTCGATGCAAGCCCGCAACACCGCTGTCGTTTCGATGCCCGATACCTCAACTCTCCAATGCGCACCATCCGGGAACCTCTTAGTTGAGCTCGGTAGTTCCGCCAGGTCCCGCCCCGGGACCCCTGCACGCTCCAAAGCTTCCCGCACGCTTGTCATGTCCATGGCGCAACACCCCCCTTAGCTTCTGCCCGTCAGGTTCCCGCCCGCACCGGGCCATCATTGCTTGTCAAGGGACTTGAGAAACTCCTCGAGTTTCTCGGGTTCTCCTTCTTTCATCTTGTAGGTGTGCTTCTCCTCCGGGAACTTGAGCTCCCTGACGTCATGAATGTACTCGGATATGGCCTTCGTGATGACCTCCGCCAGGTTCGCATACTTTTTCACGAACTTCGGAGTGAAGGCCTCAACGAGCCCGAGCATGTCGCCGTTTATAAGAAGTTGCCCATCGCAATGGATCCCTGCGCCGATGCCGAGCACCGGTATGGAGAGCCTCTCCGTTATCGCCTCGCCCACCTCCGGCGGAATGGCCTCAAGCAGTATCGAGAACGCCCCGGCTTCCTGAATGGCCATCGCATCGAGTACAAGCTCCCGCGCAGCCTCAACCGTGCGCCCCTGGGCCTTGAACCCCCCGAGCTGGCCAGAACTCTGCGGAGTAAGCCCGATATGCCCCATCACCGGAATACCCGCATCCACGATGGCCTTTATCTGGTTTATGACCCTCCTGCCGCCCTCTAGCTTAATAGCGTCCATACCGGCTTCCTTCAGGAACCTGCCTGCGTTTTCCACGGCTTTCTCTACCGAGGACTGATAAGACATAAACGGCATGTCCCCGATGACGAAAGTGTTCGGCGCCCCCCTTCTCACAGCCCGGCTGTGAATAATCATCTCGTCCATGGTCACCGGCACAGTGCCGGGCAGACCGTAAACGACCATCCCAAGGGAGTCTCCTACGAGGAGCATATCGATCCCCGCCTTCTCAGCAAAGGATGCCACCGGGTAATCGTAGGCCGTGAGAAAAGTGATCTTCTCCCCCTTTTTCTTCATGTCCAGGAAATCGAGGACCGTCTTCTTCGGCATTTTGCACTCTACCTCCTCCGGTATTCCCAGGGTTTTCCATGGACATCTTTTATCTAATCACACAACCCAATCTGAATCGTTCCTGCTTGGTTGCGGAGGGTTTCGGCTGTTGAAGAGGGCAGGAAGGGGGCGGATGGCCGATCATCGAAGCCACAGCCCCCAGTTGGTCAGTTCACCATACGAGCTTTATATCGTCCAGGCAAGTTGTCCATGCCCATCCAGAGCATTCAAACCTGATGGACTTGAGGTATGCAGGCCTCGGCACCAGCGTGCTCAGGTTGTAGGACCTCGACGTCCACCTCCCTAATTCAACAAACTCTGCGAAGCTATCGAGCCCGCCGTCGGCGGGCAAGTAGTAATAGAAAGCCCTGACGAAAGAATGCTCGTCCCCGTTCTTGTCGAGGTAAGTAACGGTGACCTTCAGCGGGTAGGCGGCGCCCGTCGTATACTCCTTGAACGTGTAGGCGTCGAGCCGCATGTCGAAGGATAGGAACACAAGGCCAAAAGCAGGCAACTCCTTGTCTATCGTCTGCTCAACCCAACACGACCCGAACTCAAACGTCGGCGGACGCGAGATCTTGAGCAAATGTGCGCGGTCTCCCTCAGACACGACTGACCATGACGCCGCCCGCGACCCCGCTGCTTCCTCATGTCTGAAGCTCCAGCCTGTAAGGTCACCGGTTGCGAAACCGCCGTTCAGCGGCGCTTCCGTGGGTGAAGGAGGGCTTGCGACCGTCGTAAACGACCAAGCGTAATCCTGCTCCATCTCGGTGCCCTGGGAGTCCCTCGCGCTTCTCTTCACCACTATTCTATAGGTTGTTGAATAGCGAAGCGGCCGCGCCGGCACGACAACCATAACCGCTTTATTGTTGAGGAAATGCCAGCTCGACGGGTACACGAGCTGCGGGGACGGGGAGATAGAAACCGCCTGGATCGTCGTGCGCTCGTCCATCGGCTCGCTAAAGACGATGTGAATGGCGGTATCCACCGGGACATACTTCATTCCACCAGATGGGTAAACCTGCACCACCCTGGGGGGGCCCGGTTTGGGGCTGGGCTCTCCAGCAATAACGTTCTGGCCGCACGTAGCCACTAACGCAAGTGCAAGCAGACAACAGCCTGCCGCAGCAAGCCGAACGCGCTCGCGCATTACCTCGCCTCCTTGTGTGGGGCCCGCAACGCATCGATATGCGCTTTGCAAGCCGGACGCTTCTTCCGCCGATTGCCTGTCAAGGAACGCAGCGCTGGCCGCGTCTTGGTCTTCACCTGACCGGCCCGATGTTGAGGAGATTCGCCGTTTAGATAAGATCTCCTGCAAACACCGCAACGCAACTGCCGGCGTGCGTCCCAATAAGACCTACGCGGAGGCTACCACCGACAGGAGGCAAACTCGGCACCGTCGTCAACGTAAAGGATTCGCATTCTTTCATCGTCTACGACCGCAACGGTGCCGCGCCGGTCTTGCGTTTTAGGTAAGGCCGGGCTGCCGGGGTTGAGGATTATGCCGGGTGGGGCCGCAGAAACCCTCGTTATGCCGGGGACATGTGTGTGGCCTGTCACGACAAGGTCCAGCCGGTAGCGCCGCATGAAAGCTACCATATCATCTCCCGCAACAACATGACCGTGGTGGACCATGATGTACTTGTCCCCGACCACGACGAGCGCGTACGGAGACTGGATCGGCACGTCCAGCACGAGGTCGTCGATGTCGGCATCGCAGTTACCTCTTGCGATGATGAGTCTTCCGTTGTACTCGTTTATAGCCTCCGCAAGCTGCTTTGCGTCATGTCCCTCGGGAAGCGGGTTTCGGGGCCCATGGTAGAGCACATCGCCCGCATGCAGCAGGATATCCACTTCGCCCAAGACGTCAAGCGCCCGCTGCCAGGCCTTAAGGGACCCATGCGTGTCGCTTATCACGCCTAACCTCATGATCTACCGCCCCCTTTGCCGAAGGATGAGTTGGTCGCCAGAAGCCCTCACCGTCTTTCTGTAAACAATGCGGACGCTGCATCCTCTACAAGCTTGCCGTCGTACTTGAGCAGGGCTACCGCATCGCGCCAGGGCACGAACATAGCCGCGCTGATTCCCTCTTCGACCTGAGGCCTCGCCTGGGGGTCCGGTTCGCCTCCACTGCCTTCGATTCTTCCGAGAAACCAGTGGACGATCTTGTCCACTGTATCGCCCGTACAGTCGGAACAATACGTATACTCACTCCTTCCGGCGGGACACAGGATCTCGGCCCGAACCCCCGTCTCCTCCTCCACCTCGCGCAGGGCCGCAGCCTCGAGGGCCTCGCCCGGCTCGACCTTGCCTTTCGGCAGGACCCACTCATCGAAACGGTTTCGGATCACAAGAACGCGCTCGCCGCTGAAGACAACCACGCCCGCGCTGACCTCGTGCTTTTGCGCCCGTCCGCCCATTTCGCGTTCGACCCGCCTTCCCTCACCGCTGACGTCCTACACTGATCACAGTCCTGTGCCCGTTTACGTCCCACTCACGGGAAAGCTCGCCTCGTGGCTCCGCCCCCTCGGGGCCGCCGGCGTACCTGAGGTCCTCCGAGAGGGTTTCTTCCATCACATAGGTTCGATGGATGTCGCACGCTTCTTTCACCGCGGCGTCAGACCAATACACGGTGTAGATGCGGTCCTCGATATCAAAGTCCGCTTCTTTGCGCATCGTCTGGATCTTGTTCACCATCTCGCGCGCAAGTCCTTCCATCACGAGAGCGTGGGTCAAGGTGGTGTCGAGAGCGCACGATAGCCCGGTTTCGCTCTCGACGGCGTAGCCTTCCCTTTCCACCGTCTCGACGACGAGCTCGTCGGCGTAAACCCCTACGAGGCCGCCGCCCGCGGGGACCTCGATCTTGCCGTCGCGCTCGAGCGCGGCGACGACCTTCTCGGGGTCGAGCGCGGCGATCCCCTCGACGATCTCCCTGAGAAGCTTGCCATGCTTCGGCCCGAGGAGATCATACCTGGGCTTCACCTTGTGCGCAACGAACTCGTCCACGCCCTCCGCCAGGCGAACCGCCTTGACGTTGAGCTCCTCCTTAATGAGCGATTCCAGCGCGGCCACAGCTTCCCTCTGCTTGGAGCCGGACACCGCGACCACCATCTCCGACAGTGGCTGGCGGTTCTTGATGTTGGCCTTGTTCCTGGCCGCCCGACCGAGCGTCACGACCTTCCGCACAAGGTCCATGTTGCGCTCGAGTTCCAGGTTCACGAGCCGTTCGTCGCACTCTGGATAGTCGCACAGATGGACACTTTCTGGCGCATCCGGGCGCCTTTGCGCCTCGAGGTTCCTGTAGATCTCCTCCGCCACGAAAGGCGTGAACGGGGCGATGAGCTTCGCCACCCCGACAAGCATCTCGTGCAGGGTGAGGTATGCGGCGATCTTGTCCTCGTTCATCTCCGGCCCCCAGTAGCGACGCCGGGACCTGCGCACGTACCAGTTGCTCAGGTCGTCCACGAACTGCTCGATGGCGCGGGCGGCGCTCGTGATGCCATAGGCATCCAGCTCCTGCCGGACAGTCTTCGCGAGGCCATTGAATCGCGATATTATCCACCTGTCGAGCACCTCGCGTTTCTCGGGAGCAAGCTCGTGCCTGGCCGGGTCGAACTCGTCCACGTTCGCATACAGCACGTAGAAGGCGTACACGTTCCACAAGGTGGAGAGAAACCTGCGCCGCGATTCGCCGACCGCCTCCATGTAGAAGCGGGTGGGGTTCCATGGCGGGTTGACGGTATAGAGGTACCAACGGAACGCATCAGCGCCGTAGGTATTGAAGACCTCCCACGTGTCAACGACGTTTCCCTTGCGCTTGCTCATTTTCTGGCCCTCTGCGTCGAGGATGTGCCCGAGCACCAGGACGTTCTCAAACGACGGCTTGTCAAAAAGCAGGGTGGATATTACCAGGAGCGTGTAGAACCACCCGCGCGTCTGGTCGATTGCCTCGCTTATGAAGTCAGCCGGGAAGTTCCTTTCGAACTCCTCTTTGTTCTCAAAGGGATAGTGCCACTGGGCGAACGGCATCGAGCCCGAGTCGAACCAGGCGTCTATGACCTCGCGCGTGCGGTGCATGGCCCCGCCGCACGCGGGGCAGCGCAACACCGCCCGATCGATGTAGGGCCTGTGAAGTTCAAGCCTCTCCGGAAGCTCCAGCGCCATCTCTTTGAGTTCCTCGACGCTCCCCACACAATGCTGTTTGCCGCATTTAGCGCATATCCACACAGGAAGCGGCGTCCCCCAGTAACGCTCGCGGCTTACCGCCCAGTCTATCACATTTTCCAGGAAGTTCCCCATGCGGCCATCCCGGATATAATCTGGATACCAGTTGATCGCGTTGTTGTTCCGTAAAAGCGCGTCCTTAACTGCGGTAGTCTTGATGAACCAGGAAGTCCTGGCGTAGTAAAGCAGCGGCGTGTCACACCTCCAGCAGAATGGGTAGGTGTGACCGTACAGCTCGCTCCTGTACAGCTTCCCCTCTTCGGCCAGCGCCTGGATGATCAAGGGATCGGCGTCCTTGACAAACATGCCCCTCCACGGGCTCACGGCGTCTACGAACCGCCCTTCAGCGTCCACGAGCTGGACCACGGGAAGATCGTGTTCTACGGCGGCGGCCATGTCGTCCTCACCGAAGGCGGGCGCAAGGTGGACTATCCCCGTGCCTTCGTCTAGCGTGACAAAATCCCCGGTGACCACGTACCACGCACGTTTATCAGGGTGCGCAAATCCGAACAGCGGCAGATACTCCACTCCGGCGAGCGCAGCGCCAGGGATCTCTTCAACAACCTCATAGTCTTCCTTGACAGACGCGTCTACGAGGTCTCTTGCCAGGATGAGCATTTCGCCGGATCGACCGAGCTTGATCTTTGCATAAACAGAATCCTTTGAAACCGCGAGTGCGACGTTGGACGGAAGCGTCCACGGGGTTGTGGTCCACACCAGGAAGAACGTATCGTCCTCGCCTCTCGCCCGGAACTTGACGTATACCGACGGGTCCTCCACCTCAGCGTAGCCCTGGGCTACTTCGTGGCTGGACAGGGCGGTGCCGCAGCGCGGGCAGTAAGGAACGACCTTGTAACCCCTGTAAAGGAGGCCCTTATCCCAGATTTGGCGAAGCGCCCACCACACGGACTCGATGTATTCGTTGGTGTAGGTGATGTATGCCCCGTCGAGGTCTATCCAGAACCCGACTCGCTCGGTCATCCGCTCCCACTCGCGCTTGTAACGGAATACGCTCTCCTTGCATTTCTCGATGAAGCTCTCGACCCCGTAGTCTTCTATCTCGCGTTTGCCGCTGATTCCGAGCTCCTTCTCGATCTCGAGCTCTACGGGCAGGCCGTGGGTGTCCCACCCGCCTTTCCTGGGAACATGATAGCCTGCCATCGTGCGATATCTGGGCACAAGGTCCTTCATGGCCCGGGTCAAGACGTGTCCCGGGTGCGGCAGGGCGTTCGCCGTCGGAGGCCCCTCGTAGAAGACGAACCTCGGCCTGTCCTTGGTTTTTTCAAGAGTCTTCTCGAAGATCCCGCGCTCCGCCCAGAACTTGAGGATCTCCTGCTCCATCCGGGGGAAATCAGTGCCCGGATCCACTTTCCTGAACATAACGCTCTCCTCCTCACCGAAATGCGGACTCAAACGAAAAAGCCTCTCGTCCCATAGCAAGGGACGGGAGGCAAAACTCCCGCGGTACCACCCGGGTTGGCTGCACGTTGCAGCCCTCTCGCAGACACGGGCCGCCAGGAATCAGCCCTGGCCGGCATATGCCCTGCCCCTGTATCGGGAGGACCCGACGACGTCTACTCTCCAGCGGAGGCGCCTCCGATTTCGCGCCGCAACTCCGGGGTGATTTTGGGCGGCTCCCGAGCCCCGACTTCCACCAGCCCCGGTTCGCTATACTCCGGGCACCGCCTACTCTTCCCCGTCATCGTTTGTGCTCGCATATTCCGGTTGCTGCTTCGTTGAGCTCAGTCTACCATAGCCTGATGCTAAAGTCAACCGTCCCACTTGACGCCACTTGACGCCGTCAACCCCCGGCGGAATTCCTGTGCTGTCAGCGCGGCCGTATGAGCCCCTTCCTTAGCGGTATCCTCTTGATAAAAGGCAGCTTCGGAGCGTCATGAACGACCACCTGCGGCCCCGGAAGAAGGCCCTGACCGCACTTCTGGCATACCTCCGACGAGCCGGGGTTCATGGTTCCGCAGTTAGGGCACTGTATCATCCTGGCTTACCCCCTTCGGCAGGAGAGCTTCTTCTTCAATATATGCCGAAGAAGAGCCTATGGAGAATGAGCTGCTAGACATATCAAACTTCGACTCGCCTGGTGTGAATCATGACGACGCGCCCGGACCTGACCCTAACCCTGCCGCGACCGTGCAGAAGCTCGTTGCTTACCCCAAGGGTCTCGCCCATACGCAAGTCAGCGTCGCAAAGCGGGTACTTGAGCCCGTCGGTATAGATGCCCCGTGCGTCGCCGCCGATGGCGACGAGGGACACCCAGTCTCCCGGGGCGCCGATGACTTCTGCTTCTCCCATGACAAGCTTCACTTCCGACCTGCCGTCGGTCAGGACAAGGCTCGCCCCGAGCGACGCGGCCTTCACGGTGAGCAGGATGTTTGCCAGAACGTGGTCGATCCTGTCTCCCACGGCCGCAAGCGCCACAATGCTTGAGATCCCCTCGGCCACAACGTATTCAACAGCGAGGTCAAGGTCGGTCTTATCCTTTTCGGAAGGATACGCAAGGACTTTAACCCCCGCGCTTTGGAATCTCTCAAACGCGCCTCCATGTGCAGAGTCCAGGTCTCCGATGACGACGTCCGGGCGAATCCCCAACCTTGCGGCATGAGAGGTTCCGCCGTCCACGCAGACGACCATAGCCCACCTGGATCGAACGAGTGCATCAACCGCGGGACCGTCGTGCAGTTCACCGTTGGCTACAATGAGCGCGCCCAAGGTCCGTTCCCCCGGCCTCCTCCCGCCGAAAATCGCCCATGCGTGCCCCCCTGGCCGTTTAGCGACAAGCCGCTCATCGCCGGCGGACCTCCGCTATTTGGCGATTTCCACCTGCATCATGGTAATGACCTTCGCATCCTGCCCGTTGCCGCTAAACACCACCATTTCCGAGGAATCCAGCTTCACAAGTCTACCAGAGGAGAGGTAGAACGTGCCCGTCCCAATGTAAGTGTAGTCCCTGTCTTTTGTGCGGCCTCTACGGGATATCTCATATTTCACTTTGAACGCGTCCGCGGATCCCACTTTTTCAATGCCGACAAACTGGTAGGTTCGCCTCTCCAGCACAAGATTGCCGCTGGCGGTGGAGTAAACCTCGTCGTTCACGGCCCACGTGTCGCCAGGCGCGACCGGGTGATCCGCCAGGATGACCTGCGCAAGCCATATCGTCTCCACCTGCCTCCCGTCCCATGGCCGCAGGCCTTGAGCCTCTACGATCCGGCCTGTCTTCTCTACGGTGAGATAGTACCGGAACGGCTCCAGTTTGCGCACGGACCCGCCCTCGGGGGTAGCAGTACCCGTACAGACGACAGTCTGTCGCACCTTGCCGTCGCCATCTGTCGCATTCTCGATACGCACGTCTTCTCTGTACAGGCTTGTCGCCCTCTTGCCGTCCGAGTAGATGGTTTCACTGATCAGCACCTGGTAGGTAAGGACCTCCCCGCGTTTGACGTCATACTGCAGAAGGTACTTGGAGGAACCGGCAGCTTCAACTCGTCCGGCCGAGCCGGGCAGCCCGCCTGCAGCACACACCGCAAGTGCACAAACGCCCGCCAGCACCACAAGACACCTGCCCCGACAACTATCGACGAAACTACGGTAAGAACTGTGGCACATCGCAATGCCTCCTTGCCCGAGGGGTCTCCTTCTTGGGCCAGCACCCGGTTCGTGCGGGCCGATTAGCTCACCTGGTGATATCTCTCCCGCAGATTATACAGTACTTCTCACCGCACGGCGAAACTCCTTTTCGGTTTCACCAGACAATTCACGCCCGGGTTGGTCCTGGTAGTCCCGCTATAGGGCGTGCTCCGTCCTGCACCATCGCACACCACCACACCAAGATAGAAAGATGCCCGCACCATGCGGTGCGGGCTGCCGCAAGACAAGGACGTCCACGGCCAACACAGGAGATTGGGAGCTTTACCTCGTTGTGCGAGGTTGGGTAAACACTCTCAAGCAGATACCCCACGTCCTAAGAGTCGGTAAGAAGCGGTGCCGAGCCAGAGAATGCCTCTGCAGACTTCAGACCCCTGTACGAGCATGGTAATGCGTGTGCAGCAGCTCGTGCGACTTGTGGCCCAGAGGCTCGCCGAGAAACTCCTTGTAGAGCTGTTGCACCGCAGGGTTCAAGTGAGATTTGCGCAGCGGCATGTTCTTGTCCTCTTCATAGATCGCCGCTATCCGCTTCATTCTTATCTCATCGGTCGTCGGTATCGGCTGGCCGCCGCCGCCGATGCACCCGCCGGGGCAGGCCATTATCTCGATGAAGTGGTACTTCGCGTCACCGCTTCTTATCTTGTCCAGGAGCCTCCTTGCGTTCCCCAGACCATGAGCGACGGCGACGCGTACCTCGGTTCCGTCGAGGTTCACCGATGCTTCCTTGATTCCCTCAAGGCCCCTCACCGGCACGAAATCGATGTTCTCGAGCTCCCGGTCCAGGACGACCTCGGAAACGGTCCGGAGCGCCGCTTCCATAACGCCGCCCGTCGCCCCGAAGATGACGCCCGCGCCTGTGGATATGCCCAGGGGTGCGTCGTAAGCCTCAGGCTCGAGCGACGCTAAGTCGATCCCGGCCTCGCGTATCATTCTCCCTAGTTCTCTCGTAGTGAGCACCGCGTCCACATCGGGGTATCCGCTCGCCGTCATCTCGGGCCTCTTCGCCTCGAACTTCTTCGCGGTGCACGGCATCACCGACACGACGAACACGTCTTTCGAATCTATCCCCGCCTTTTGGGCGTAGTAAGTCTTGGCAATGGCTCCGAACATCTGCTGCGGCGACTTACACGTAGATAGATTGTCCAGCAGGTCCGGGTAGAAGTGCTCTATGAACTTGATCCACCCGGGGCTGCACGACGTTATGAGGGGCAGCTTCCCCCCGTTCTTCAGCCGCGAGATAAACTCGTGCCCTTCCTCCATGATCGTGAGATCGGCCGTGAAGTCGGTATCGAACACCCTGTCGAATCCAAGACGCCGCAAGGCGGCCACGAGCTTTCCCGTGACCCTCGTGCCAGCCGGAAGCCCCAGCACTTCGCCTATGCTTGCCCGCACCGCAGGGGCGGTCTGAACCACAACGTGCTTAGACGGGTCGTTGAGTGCCTGCCAGACCTCCTCCGTGGCGTCGCGCTCCTTGAGCGCCCCTGTCGGGCACACAAGCACACACTGCCCGCACAGGGCGCACACTGCGCTCGCAAGTTCGTCCGCGAACGCCGGGGCGATCATGGTCTCGAAGCCCCTGTCGTTGGGAGCCAGGGCGAACACGGTCTGCACCTTCTGGCAGACGCTCATACAGCGCCTGCACAGAATACACTTGTTAGGATCGCGCACGATCGACGGGGTCGAGGCATCGAGTGGAAATTCCGCCCGCTCGCCCTGGTATTCTATATTGCGTATCCCGAACCTATCCGCGAGAGCCTGAAGCTCGCAGTTGCCGCTTCGCTCACACGTCAGGCACTCGAAAGGATGGTTCGATATGATAAGCTCCAAAACTGTCCTGCGGGCTTCGCGCACGGCAGGGGTATTGGTCCTGACGACCATGCCCTCGGCTGCAGGTGTCACGCATGAAGCTTGCAGTGACTTCGCCCCCTCCACTTCGACCACGCACACCCTGCATACGCCGACGGCATTCACGTCCTTCAGATAACAGAGGGTAGGAATGTCTATCCCCGCCGCCTTTGCGGCTTCCAGAACGGTCGAGCCCCTGGGGACCTCCACCTTGCGGTCATCCACTGTCAAGGTAATCATATCCATCCCAGCTCACGCTCCATTCTTCTATGCAAAAAGTCCTCCAGTCTCGAAGTGCTCTAGTCTTTTACATCGCACCGCAGGCATCTTGTGGCTTCGTATAGGGCAGCAGTCTCGCTAAGCCTCGCCACTACCTCGTCAAAGTTCCCCTTTCTCTCCGCCACGGGAAGGTCCTCGGGGTGCTGCCGCGGCATGCGCTCTTCGCGGATCTCCCCGGCAAGCTCCTTGCCGAGGTCTGGATGGGTCGGAATCTCGCCTGTCCCGCCGAGGAACTTATCGATCTCCTGAGCGGCGCGTCTCCCGTCTGCTATCGCCTGGATGACCGTGTCAGGGCCGTTCACGCAGTCCCCGCCTGCGAACACGCCGGGCTCACCGGTGGCGTGGGTCCTCGGGTCGGTCGCTATCGTGGACCACTTCGTGGTCTCGATCCGGGACTTCGCCGGCACGAGCGACATGTCCGGCCTTTGGCTGATGGCGGATATCACCATGTCAACGTCTACGAGGAAGTTAGACCCCTCTACGGGAACAGGACGCCTGCGGCCCGTGCGGTCGAACTCACCCAGCGACATCCGCACGCACTCCATGTTTGTAAGCTTGCCATCCCTGCCTATCATCCTGGACGGCGCCGTGAGGAAGTGGATCTTCACCCCTTCGCGCTCTGCCTCGGCGATTTCGTTCTTGTCCGCAGGCATGTCTTCGCGCTGGCGCCTGTAGATGATGTGCACTTCCTTCGCCCCGAGTCGGAGCGCGGTGCGGGCCGCGTCTATGGCAGCGTTGCCGCCGCCTATAACGGCGACCTTTTTGCCGACCTTGCGGCGGCCGTTGAGGTTCACCTCGCGCAGGAACTCCACGGCTCCTATGACGCCGTCGAGGTCCTCTCCGGGCACGCCCAACTTCTGGCTGACATTGGCCCCGACCGCGATGAAGATCGCCTTATACCCTTGCTCCTTCAGGTCATCGAGGGTAATGTCCCGCCCTATCGCAACGCCCGTGCGGATTTCCACCCCGAGGCGCACGATAGCCAGGATCTCCGCGTCAAGCACGTCCTTGGGCAGTCTGTACTCGGGTATTCCGACCCTGAGCATGCCGCCCGCCTCAGACAGGGCCTCGAACACTGTGACCTTGTACCCAAGCCTGGCGAGGTAGTACGCAGCTGTAAGGCCTGCAGGCCCCGATCCCACGATGGCTACCTTTGCGTCCCTCATGACAGCAGGCTTATCTACCGGCAAGGGGTTTGTAAGCTCCCAGTCTGCGGCAAACCGCTTGAGCTCGCATATCGCTATTGCCTCGTCGAGCTGCGCACGCCTGCACTTGCCCTCGCAAGGACGGGTGCATACCCGCCCGCAAACCGCAGGGAAGGGGTTCTTCTCCTTTATGAGCCGGACAGCGTCCTGATATCTCTTCTGTCTTATCAGACTGATGTACCTGGGCACATCAACCCCGGCAGGGCACGCGTTCTGGCACGGCGACTCGAACAGCGAAGCGCACACTGACGCGGGGCACTTCTTGTCCCTTATGTGAGCCTCGTACTCGTCCCTGAAGTAACGTATCGTCGTGAGCACCGGGTTCGGCGCAGTCTGGCCAAGGCCGCAAAGCGCGGTCTCCTTTATCCAGGTGCCCAGCTTGATGAGGCGCTCGATGTCGCCTTCGCGCCCCTGGCCACGAGTAATCCTGGTGAGGATCTCCAGCATCCTCTTGGTCCCGATTCGGCAGGGAGCGCACTTGCCGCACGATTCGTCCTGCGTAAACTCGAGGAAGAACCTGGCAAGGTCCACCATGCAAGTGTCCTCATCCATGATAATCAGGCCGCCCGAGCCCATGATCGTGCCGAGCTCCTTCAGGGATTCATAGTCTACCGGCGTGTTCAGGAACTCAGCCGGCACGCATCCGCCAGACGGGCCGCCGGTCTGAGCCGCTTTGAACTTCTTGCCGCCCGGGATGCCGCCGCCGATATCGAAGATGATCTCCCCTAGCGGTATCCCCATGGGCACCTCGACAAGTCCGGTGTTATTGATCTTTCCGGCAAGGGCGAACACCTTCGTGCCCTTGCTCTTCTCCGTGCCGATGCTGGCGAACCACTCCGCCCCTTTGAGAATGATGGGTGGGATATTCGCGTAGGTCTCCACGTTATTGATGAGGGTAGGCTTCCCCCACAGGCCCTCGTTCGCAGGGAACGGCGGCCTCGGCCTCGGCTCACCGCGCCTACCCTCGACCGAGGCAAGGAGCGCCGTCTCCTCGCCGCACACAAACGCGCCGGCCCCAACCCTGATGTCGAGGTCGAAATTGAAACCTTTCCCGAAGATGTCCTCGCCCAGAAACCCGTATTCCCGGGCTTGCATTATGGCATGGCCCAAGTGCTTCACGGCCAGGGGATACTCTGCCCTCACGTAAACGTAACCCTGCGTCGCCCCGATGGCATAGCCTGCGATGGCCATGGCCTCGATGATGCTATGGGGGTCGCCCTCCAGCACGCTCCTGTCCATGAACGCCCCGGGGTCCCCTTCGTCAGCGTTGCAGACCACGTACTTCTGGTCCGCTTTTGCGCGCCTGGTGAAGTCCCACTTGAGACCTGTCGGGAATCCCGCCCCACCCCGGCCGCGCAGCCCGGAGCGCTTCACGACATCGACGACTTGTTCCGGCGTCATCTCGGTGAGGACCTTCGCAAGAGCCGCGTAACCGTCCTCGGCAATGTACTCCTCTATGTTCAGCGGGTCGATCTTCCCCGTGTTGCGCAGGGCGATCCGAACCTGCCTATTGAAAAACGTGATGTCTCCGTAAGTCGGCACGCGTTGCTGCGTGTCCGGAGCCTCGTAAAGGAGCCGTTCCACGATCCTCCCTTTCAGAAGGTGTTCGCGTACGATCTCCCGCGCGTCATCCGCCTTGAGCTTGCGGTACAGCACGCCCTCCGGGTACACGATGGCCACCGGGCCGAGTTCGCAGGGGCCCATGCACCCGGTCGTAACCACCCTGATCTCCTTGCCAAGACCGTGCTTTTCTATTTCGTCAATGAGCGCCTCTTCAACTTCTTTGCATCCTGACGAGACGCAGCCCGCCCCGCCACATACAAGGACGTGCGCACGAAAAGAACCCATGTGACCAGCCTCCTTACTCTCCAGCGACCGCCTGGGGCCGCTTGACAACGCGGTAGAACTCTGTCCCGCACCTACTCGTATCTGCTCAGGATGTCCTTCACTCTATCCGGCTTGAGCCTGGCGTATACGTCGTCGTTCACCCTGATCACCGGCCCGAGGCCGCACGCGCCCATGCAGCGGACGATCTCCACTGAGAATTTCCCGTCGCTCGTCGTGTCTTCACCATGAATGCCCAGATCGTGTTCGAGTTTCTCAATGATCTTCTCAGCGCCCCGCACGTAGCAAGCCGTGCCTTTGCAGACACTGATCTGGTTCCTTCCCTTCGGCTTGAGCGAGAACAGCGCATAGAACGTGACAACGCTGTATACCTCGCTGAGCGGGATACCAAGGCCTTCGGCCACCATGGCCTGAATCTCCCTCGGGAGGTAGCCCACTACTTGCTGCGCCTCATGGAGAACCTGGATGAGCACCCCGGGCTTTCCCCTGTAATGCTCTATGATCTCCCTGACCTTGTTTTTCTGGTCCTCCGTAACCTCGCCGAAGCACGTGCACTCTTCACACGCCATCCCGATTCCTCCTCTTGCCCCACCTCACGGGAGGCGCAAAGCAGGCCTCCCGCCCGGAACCCCTTGCTCACGTCTTTAGGACCGGCGAGCCACTCCCCGCCGCCCTCGCTTCATCATAGCAAATACCGTGCCACTTGTGAAGCATATCACAATATCGCGGTGGGAAGCAATCCGAATCCTTGTGATATGCTTCACAAATCCTCTTGCAGGATTCTGTTAACAGCACCGACCCGCCCATCTTCTAATGCGTATGTGCATTAC
>JBFMGS010000016.1:32514-39787 GCA_040752635.1 Bacillota bacterium | reverse complement strand
ATGTCCGCGCGGGATCTCCGTGCCATGCAGAAGGAACGGCAAAGCAGGGCAAAACCGGGGGGCCGCAGAATCGCGGCGCTTGCACTGGCCGGGGCGGCCGTTGTGTGCCTTGCGGCAGCAGGCGGTGTGCTCGTCTACACTGGCAGGCTGCCGGGTCGGATAGCGTCGGGCCCGGGCAAGGCGCCGGTTCCGAAGGTGGGCCCGATGTACGCTTTCGAACCGTTCATAGTAAACGTGGCGGGGACCAACGGAACCCGCTACCTGAAAGCCTCTCTCAGCGTCGAATGTGCGCACAGGAAAGCTAGCAGCGACATCGCCAGGGCCGAATACGTGGTGAGAGATGCCATCCTTGAGGTGTTGTCCGCTCAGACTCTAGAAGACCTGACTGACGTTTCAAGGAGGAATGCCGTCCGTCAACAGGTGGCGGAGGCTATCGAGCAAGCTCTCTCGAGCGGGAAACAGGAGCCGGCACGGGTGAAGGGTGTTTATTTCCTGGAATTCGTGATCCAGTGACGCGGGGGCGGGACGCTTTGAGCGACATTCTTTCGCAGGAAGAGATCAACGCGCTTTTGTCGTCGTTCGCAAAGCAGGAGGAGGAGCGCGCTGCGCAAGGTCGGAGTGCGGACACGCGGCAGGTGAGGCCGTACGACTTTCGGCGGCCCGATAAACTCTCAAAGGACCAGTTGCGCACAATTGAGATGCTCCACGGTGCTTTCGCAAGGACGCTTTCGTCATGGATGTCCTCGTACCTGAGAACTCCCATCAGGAACACGCTGGTCTCCTGTGAACAGCTTTCGTTCGACGAGTTCTCGTCGTCGCTGGCAGCTCCGAGCGTCATTGCAGTCTTCGGCGTGAGCCCTCCTGATGGTGAGGCCATTCTCTGGTTCAGCCCGTCTCTCGCTTTCGCAATACTCGACAGGCGCCTCGGCGGCCCGGGGCAGGCCAAAGGGAAGCCGCGCGAGCTTACCGATATTGAACAGAGAATCATGCGTGGCGTCATATTGAAGATCCTCGACATACTCGCGGAGGCCTGGAGCGATGTGTCGCCTTTTACACTCCATCTCGTGAACATCGTTGCGAGTCCCGAGTTCGCTCAGATAACAGCGGATAACGAGACTGTCGGTGCGGTGGTCATCGAGCTGGCGCTGGGGGATACCACGGGCAATATCGGCCTCTGCTTTCCATACCCACTACTACAACCCGTGCTTCCGAGGCTTACCACAAGTCGCGGGTTCAGGAAGGAGCCCGGGCGCCAGGCGGACGGAAAGCTCCCTGAGGCGCTGAAGAGGGGCATCTCGGGGGTCAGGGTTCCGGTGGTCATGGAACTCGGCCAGGCCAGCATCCTGGTAGGGGATTTCGTTGATCTTGCGCCTGGCGACATCATCAGGCTCGACGCCCGCCGCGGCCAGGACCTGGTTGTGCGCATCGGAAAGAGCGCGAAGTTCCTGGCGCGGCCAGGGGTGATCGGAAAACGGCTTGCGTTTCAAGTCTCGCGCGTTTTGCACGATAGGGGAGGGACGCTATGATGTCTGATGAGCCAGTCTCTATGGAACTTCCCGAGGCGCCAGGCCCGGGCGGGGGCGGGCCATCCTCGGGGACCTCTGCAGGCCAGGAATACAGGCACGGCCTGGACAGGGCATTCGAGAAGGCCGAGTTCGCCCCGTTCGGGGAGAAGACGCGAGCGGCCGCGCACAACAACATCGACCTCCTTCTGGATGTGCCTCTACCAATCGCCGTCGAACTCGGGAGGACGAACATGGCCATCCGCGACATCCTCGATCTTGGCCCGGGGTCTGTTGTGGAGCTCGACAGGAGCGCAGGGGAGCCTGTGGACATCCTTGTCAACGGCAAGCTCGTGGCCAGGGGCGAGGTCGTGGTGATCGATGAGAGCTTCGGCGTCAGGGTGGTCGATATAGTATCGCCTGCCGAGAGGGTCAGCGGCGAGAAGGGCTGAAGGAGCTGGTGGCCGTGGGGGATGCAGTCGCAACCGGCATCAGGTTAGCGGTAGGGCTTGCTATAGTTATCGTGCTCATAAACCTTGCGGGGATCGCTCTTCGGGCTGTTCAGCACAAGGGGATCGGCACGCGCGGAAGGCCCGCCATGGAGATCCGCGAGTCGCTCGGCCTCGGACCGGGAAGGGCGCTGCATATCGTTCGGGTAGCCGACAGGTTCCTCGTAGTGGGTGCGACCGGTACGCATATCACACTTATTACAGAAGTCGGTGGCGAGTCTCTGGAGGGTGAACGCCGGTTGCAACCCGGCCCGAGCAGGGAGCGCGCGTTTGGCGAGATCCTGGATGCTTACGCCCGAAGGTTTTCGGATGAAGGTGTTACAGAGAGCGAAACGGATGGTGGCGGCAGTGCGTAAGGGAAAGCCGACCGCCAGGTGGTGCGCAGCTAGCGCCTGCCAGGTTGTGGCTGTGGTAGCGATTGGGGTTGCCTGCGTTCTGGCAGGCCAGGCTGTGGCGCATGCTCAGGCGTCGCCAGCCTCGGATCAGGTGGGTTCGCAGGACCCGGGGGTGTTGCCGCTTCCCAGGATCGATATAGGGGTGCGGCCAGCGAGGAGCGCGGAGGACGTATCGGCGTCCCTGCAGATCCTTGCGCTGCTTACCGTGCTGACGCTTGCGCCGGCGATCCTCATAATGCTCACCTCGTTTACGAGGATCGTGATCGTGTTGTCCTTCGTCCGGAGCGCGCTCGGCTCGCAACAGGTGCCGCCGAACCAAGTGCTTGTAGCTCTTGCGCTCTTTCTCACGTTTTTCGTAATGGCGCCTGCCCTGGGTGCCATGAACGAGCAAGCATTGCAGCCATACCTGCGAGGGGAGATATCGCAGCAGGCAGCGATGGAGAGGGCGTCTGGCCCTATAAGAGAATTCATGCTGAAACAGACGCGGCAGAGCGACCTGGCGTTGTTCACCAGCCTTGCAAAGGCCAAACGTCCTGCAAACCCGTCTGAGGTGCCTATGCTGGTGCTCATCCCCGCGTTTGCAATCAGCGAGCTCAAGACGGCTTTCGAGATCGGGTTCGTGATCTACGTGCCGTTCCTTGTCATCGACATGGTCGTTGCGAGCGTGCTCATGTCCATGGGGATGCTGATGCTGCCGCCGGTAATGATATCGCTACCTTTCAAGCTGTTACTGTTTGTCATGGTGGACGGGTGGAATCTGGTGGTCCGTTCGTTGCTTCAGAGTTTTCGCTGAGACTGTAGGGGTCGAGCTATCATGGCTGTGAGGTGAGCGGCATTGACCCAGGAAGTTGTGGCAGCGATCGGGCAGCGGGCGATATTCGTGACCCTCGAACTCGCCGCTCCCGTGCTCGTGTTCGCACTCGTCGCGGGGCTTGTTGTAAGCGTACTTCAGGCGGTGACGCAGATTCAGGAAATGACTCTTGCTCTCGTGCCGAAGATCCTGGCGGTGATCATAGCGCTCGTGCTGTTCGGCCCATGGATGCTCCGGACACTCGTCGAGTTTACGCGCGAGCTTTTCTCCAACCTGCCGAACTACGTGCTGTAAAGGACGGTCTCGGATGTATCTCGGTGACGTCGCGATGGTTAAAGTCCAGACTTACCTCCTGGTCCTCGCCAGGATAGGCGGCATGTTCGGGTTTGCGCCTATCTTTGGGAGTTACAACGTGCCGCTCCAGGTGAAGGCAGGCATATCTGCAGTTATTGCCTTCGTGATCTTTCCGCTGGTAAGTGCGCCCGCCGGAGGATACCCTGGCGAGATCGTTCCATACGCCGTGTGTATTGGACGGGAGATCCTTGTCGGCGCGATCATCGGATACGTGGGCTCGCTCTTGCTGGTGGCGGTGCAGCTCGCAGGCCAGCTTGTAGACATCCAAATCGGGTTCGGGCTCGTAAACGTGGTGGATCCGGTGGCGAACAGGCAGGTCACAGTCATAGGGCAGTTTCAGTATCTCCTGGCCGTGCTGCTACTGCTGGTGTTCAACGGCCATCACCTGCTGCTTGCCGGGCTCGTCGAGAGCTACGGTGTGGTGCCCATCGCGGGCTTCGCCCTTACATCGAGACTCCAGGTCGGGGTGGTCAGGGTTTTCTGCAATACGGCGGCTGTAGCTTTCAAGATCGCGGCGCCAGTTACGTGCACGCTGCTTCTCGCAGACGTGGCCATGGCGGTGCTCGCCAGGACGGTTCCCCAGGTGAACATCTTCATCGTGGGGTTTCCCATGAAGATCGGCGTGGGGCTCCTGACGCTCGCGGTCGCGATCCCGGTTTTCGCGATCATTCTGCAGAGGTCGCTTAGCGGCCTGGGCCGGGACATTCTGGCGCTCTTGGGGGGTGTGAGGTAGCCCATGCCGCGCGAGGATCGCACAGAAGCCGCGACACCAAAGCGGCGCCAGGAAGCTAGAAGGCGCGGGCAGGTGGCAAGGAGCGTCGAAGTCAGCTCCGCGGCCATACTTCTTGCAACACTCGGGGTTCTCGGCGCGTCGGGCGGGTTCATGTTCGCGGAGCTCGGGGGCTTTATGAGCGGACTATTGGGCAGGACGCTATCGCACCGTGACTTCTCATCCGACGGGCTTTACTCCCTCGGCATGAACGTTCTCATAGAGGTCGGCAAGGTAGCGGGGCCGGTGGTGGCGGCAAGTTTCATCGTCGGGCTTGTCACGAACCTGGCTCAGGTGGGGCTCGTCTTTACTGCTGAGCCGCTCGCGCCGCGCCTGTCGAGAATCGATCCCGCAGCGGGGCTGGCCAGGATTTTCTCGGGGAGGGCCCTCGCTGAACTCTTGAAGTCTTGTGCCAAGGTAATCATCATCGGATATTACGGCTACCTGACGCTGCGGCAAGACTACCCCTTGCTCGTCGCAACAGGCGCCATGGAGTCAGGGCAGATTCTCGTTACCGTGGGAAGCCTCGCGTTACGATTGGGCCTACGCATCAGCATCGCCCTCGCGGTGCTGGCGGCGCTTGATTACGCATACCAGAGGTGGGAGTTTCTGAACAGCTTGAAGATGACGAAGCAAGAGGTTAAGGAGGAACTCAGACAAACGGAAGGGGATCCCGTGCTTCGCGCGAGGATCCGCGCGCGGCAGCGGCAGATAGCCACGCACAGGATGATGCAGGAAGTGCCAAAGGCGGACGTTGTTGTGACGAACCCTGTGCACCTGGCCGTGGCTCTAAAGTATGACCCCGAGACGATGAAGGCGCCGAAGGTCGTGGCAAAGGGCGCAAGGCTTCTCGCTCAAAGGATCCGGGATCTTGCTATTGCCAATAACGTGCCCATCGTTGAGAACAAGCCCCTGGCCCAGGCGTTATACAAGGCCGTCGATATCGGGCGCGAAATCCCGGCGCATCTTTACAAGGCAGTTGCGGAGATCCTGGCCTACGTCTACTACCTGAATAAGAGGGCCGGTCGAGCGGGCGCGTGGAGGTAATAGGTAAATGGCTGTGAGCAAGGTCGAGCCGGCAGGCATGGGCAGGCTGGCAAAACACAGTGACGTGCTTGTCGCCGTTGCGGTCGTCGTCATCCTGGTGATGATGATTGTCCCGCTGCCTACGCTTGTGCTGGACGTGTTCCTCACGTTCAACATAACCTTCTCTCTCGTCGTGCTGCTCGTGACCATGTACACCCGCGACGCCCTGGATTTCTCGTCGTTCCCGTCTTTGCTCCTTGTGGCAACGCTCTTCCGGCTTGCACTCAACGTCTCGTCCACCCGGCTCATTCTCCTGCACGGCTATGCCGGGAGGGTCATCGAGGCCTTCGGCAACTTCGTCGTCGGCGGCAACTATGTCGTCGGCATGGTCGTTTTCATAATCCTTGTGGTGATCCAGTTTGTAGTAATTACAAACGGCGCGGGACGTGTGGCAGAGGTAGCAGCCAGGTTTACGCTTGATGCCATGCCGGGGAAGCAGATGTCCATCGATGCGGACCTGAACGCCGGGCTTATCGACGAGCAGGCCGCGAGGGCAAGGAGGCGCGCCATAGAACTCGAGGCCGACTTCTACGGCGCCATGGACGGTGCGAGCAAGTTCGTGAGGGGCGATGCCATCGCGGGAATAATAATCACCCTCATAAACATCCTGGGCGGTATCGTTATCGGCGTGATCCAGTTGCGCATGCCCGTTATGCAGGCGCTCCAAACCTTTGCGCTTCTCACCGTCGGAGATGGACTGGTATCGCAGATACCTGCGCTTCTTATCTCCACGGCAACCGGCATAATCGTGACCCGTGCGGCGGCCCAATCCAACTTCGGGCAGGAGGTCACGACTCAACTGCTGGCGCAGCCGAGGGCGGTGGCCATTGCCGCAGGTATGCTCGTGGTATTCGGGATGGTGCCTGGCCTCCCGAAGCTCCCGTTCTTCTTGATAGCTGGTGCTGCCGGGGCGCTCGCCTACGCAATGAACGGGGCTGAGAGGCAACGTTCAAGAGCTGAGGAGGAGGTCCAAAAACCGCCTCCCGCCCCGAAGCAGCCCGAGAACGTGATGTCCCTTCTCTCGGTCGATCTTCTCGAGCTCGAGATCGGCTACGGCCTCATCCCGCTTGCCGAGGAAAGTCAAGGCGGGAACCTGCTGGAGCGGGTGACCATGGTGAGGCGGCAGATTGCCGTGGAGATGGGGCTGGTGCTGCCGCACATACGGATCCGTGACAACATCCAACTGCGGCCGACGGGGTATGCCATCAAAATCCGCGGGGTTGAAGTTGCTCACGGTGAAGTTATGCTGGGATACTACCTTGCCATGAACCCCGGGATCGTAGTCGAGCCGGTAACGGGCATCGAGACCGTTGAGCCTGCTTTTGGTTTTCCAGCCTTGTGGATACCGGAGGCGGAGCGGGAGAGGGCGGAAATGGCAGGCTACACTGTGGTCGATCCGACCTCCGTCATCGTGACTCACCTGACTGAGGTTATACGCAAGCACGCTCCGGAGATCCTCGGACGCCAGGCCACCGCGGACCTTGTGGAAAACGTGAAGAAGACTGAGCCCGCCGTGGTGGAGGAGCTCGTCCCGAATCTTCTGACCATCGGCGACATCCAGAAGGTGCTTCAGAACCTGTTGCGCGAAGGCGTGTCCATCCGCAGTGTGGCTACGATACTGGAAGCCCTGGGCGATCATGCGCGGGAGACCCGCGATCTCGACATGCTCACTGAGTATGCGAGGGCAGCGCTGGCGCGCTCGATATGCAGGCAATACCGGAACATTGACGGAGAGCTTGTGGTAGCCACAGTTGATCCAGAGTTCGAGGAGGAAATCGCAAAGTCCCTGGAGGCGCGGGCAGAAAACGGCCTTCCCGCGCTTCAGCCGGGGATCGTGCAATCCCTGA
>JBFMGS010000016.1:30408-32414 GCA_040752635.1 Bacillota bacterium | reverse complement strand
GGGAAGACCGCATACGAACTCGTCCTCGACCTCATCACGGGCATGATCCCGGTGGCCGGGGGCGTCGGCCTCGCTCCCGGCGCGCGCAAGGTGGTGGCCCTGGTGGGCCCCACCGGCGTCGGCAAGACCACGACCCTCGCCAAGATAGCGGCCCTCTCAGCGCTCTTCGGGAAAAAGAAGGTGGCATTCGTCACTGCGGATACTTACAGGATAGCTGCGGTTGAGCAACTGCGCACATACGCGGAGATAATCGGCGTGCCTTGTGAGGTTGTCTACACGCCAGCCGAGATGCGCCAGGCGCTTGCATCACACGAGGGCCGCGACCTCGTACTCATCGATACGGCCGGCAGAAGCCCGAGAAGCAGCATGCACATGGCGGAGCTGAAAGCTTTCCTCGAAGCAGCGCGGGTTGACGAGGCGCACCTCGTGCTCAGCATGACCACGCGGCCGCGCGACCTCCTGGAAACAGTGGAGAGGTTCAGCCCATGCGGTGTCAACAGGCTCATCTTCTCCAAGCTCGATGAGACCACGCGTTTCGGAGCGATCCTCGGCGTGACAAGCTCTGTGAAAACCCCGATCTCTTACGTCACGTACGGCCAAAACGTGCCAGAGGATATTGAAGTGGCGGATGCTTCCCGTCTTGCCAGGTGGATCCTTGACGGCACCGTAGGGGCTGATACGGTGCAGGCCGGCGAACATGCTCCGAAGAACGAGGGTCAGGGGAAGGCGCGGCGGGCCGACGAGGCAGGCGACAGGGATAGACTTGCAGATATGGGTGGGAGCTGAAATGGCTGACCAGGCGGAGAGCCTTCGTGACATTGCTACCGGAGGGCGCCATACGCGCCGACCACACACCCCGGGCTCATCCGGCGGCGCACCGCGCATTATCGCTGTCACCAGCGGGAAAGGTGGCGTGGGAAAGACAAGCCTCGTGTTGAATGTGTCCATCGCGCTCGCCGCCAGCGGGGCGCGGGTGGTAGTGCTCGATGCTGACCTCGGCCTTGGCAACATCGACGTCATGCTCGGCATCATACCAAGATACACGCTAGCCCACGTTGCGGCAGGGGAGGTCGGTCTCGCGGATGTCGTGGTCTCGGGCCCTGGGGGTATCAAGATAGTACCATGCGGATCAGGTGTAGCTTCTCTCTTGCGCCTGCCCGAGGCCGAGCGGGCGGCCCTCGTGGCGGCTTTGGGGTCTATAGAACGGGAGGCGGAGTTCATCATCGTGGATACCGGGGCAGGCCTTTCTCCCGGGGTCGTCGGGTTCCTTGCCGCGGCTCAAGAGGTGATCGTGATCACAACGCCCGAGCCGACCGCGCTTGCCGATGCCTATGCCACGGTGAAGGTGGTCTCCTATGAGAACCCTGCTGCGCCTGTAATGTTGGTGGTGAACATGGCGAAAGACCTGGGGGAGGCGCAAGACGCGGCGGAAAAGATAACCCTTGTCGCAAAGAGGTTCATCTCGGTGAGCTTGAGACTCCTGGGTTTCGTCCCCAGGGATCCGCTTGTGGCGAGGGCGGTGATGCAGCAGGAGCCCTTCGTGCTGCGGTATCCATCATGCCCTGCGGCTCGCGCCGTCGTCGAGATCGCCGAAAGACTGAACGGTCGGATCGAACAACCAACTTCGTCCAGCAGGCTGACAGGTTTCCTTGAGAGGCTCGCCTTGCGTCCGTAAGGTTCGCAGGTTGAACTGGCGGGCACGCGTCGTTGGAGTCTCCGGGCGGTCGGCGCGGTCCGACTTGTCCCCGGGAGATCTCCTCGCGTGAGCGGGCGGAGCTGGTGCGGACCCCTGAAGTGCACCCGTTTAGGGAAACCTCAACTCGGGAGGGTGGCCACGGTGGAATTCGAGGACATATTGGTAGTAAACAGGAATATCACCCTCGTTGTTCCCGAAGGACGTAACGCAGGCAGGTACCCAAGCCGAATCGAGGATGTCGGAGCCGACGCTGTCGTCGTGGCTGCACCAACACGTAAAGGTGCTGTCTTGAGGCTCTCTGAAGGCGATG
>JBFMGS010000016.1:28832-30308 GCA_040752635.1 Bacillota bacterium | reverse complement strand
TAGAGAAGTTCGACCCCACCAAGGGTGTCAAGTTTGAGACCTACGCTGAGACACGCATTAAGGGCGCAATGGCTGACGGTGTGAGGGAGATTGATTGGGTGCCGAGGTCGGTGCGGCAAAATGCGAAACGAATCGGGCAAGTCTATGCGACCCTGGAGAGGAAGCTCGGGCGGCAGGCCTCCGACGAAGAGGTCGCGGCGGAGCTCGGCGTAAGCTTGGAGCACATGCAGAAGATGATGGCTGAAACCGCGCGGGGTGCCCTGCTTTCCCTCGATGAGGTGCTTCAGATAAGCGATGACGGCCGCACGGTCGCGGTGCTCGATTCGGTCGCCGACCCGGAAAGCCCCGACCCGCTTGCCATATGTGAGCTCGAAGACATAAGGGCGCGACTCGCAAAGGCTATCGACGAACTACCCGAACGCGAGAGGCTTATCGTAACCTTGCACTACTACGATGAACTCACGTCAAAAGAGATAGCGGAAATTCTCGGCGTGTCGGAGGGAAGGGTGTCACAGCTGCACGCGCGTGCGATGCTGAGATTGAGAGCCAAACTTATGCCGGAGAAGGGTTAAAGGAGGCGAAGACAGTGTCCGTGCGATCTGTTGACGTCCAGAACGCCATCGCCAGGACCCAGGAGGCCGAGCGGGTACAAAGAGTGCAGAACGATGTGGCTAAAACCGGTCAGCAGGCATTTGCAGCCGAGTTCTCGCGCCGCGCCGAGGAAAGGTCGCATCAGGTGACATCGTCGCCCAGACCTGAGGGGGATAAGATCCGCGACGAAAAAGAGCGGCGCGGCAGGGGATCTCAGGACGCCCCGGAGGGCAAAGCTCAAGGCACGCCGGGCCGGGCTACAGGGCAAGCCGGTACGAATGAGGAGGCCGCGCGCACGCAGCAAGGCGGCGAATCAAGGGCGGAACAGACCCTGGTTTCGGGGCGAACAATTGATGTGGAGGTTTAGAGCGTGGGCATTCTTGCATTACCGCAGCAGATTCTCATTGCAGCCGCCCTCGGCACATTGGGGTTTATGCTCATAGCCTTTTCCCTGGGGATGCTGGTGGGGCACCGGCAGATGGCAGGCATCGACGGGAACGCGGCAGATGGGGGAAGCTCAGAAGACCGTATGCGAGGCCGAGGCGGTGGACGCCGCGGGGTGCGTCAGGGAAAGGCTGCGCTTTCGGTTGGGGAAGCCGTTAAAGACGCAGCCGTCGAGGTGGAAGCCGCTGCGCAGCGCGTCATCCGGGACCTCGAGAGGCGTTCTGCCGTAGCTGCACAGCTCCTGGACGAGGTCGAGGCCAAGATCGTAAGGCTCAAGGAGATGCTGGCAGCTTGCGAGGGCGGGCAGAGTGCCCTCAACCCAGCCGCTCAACCGGCTACGGAAGTGGAGTTGCTCCGCTTGCCCGAGAAGCACTCGCTCGTATTCAACCTGGCCGGCCAGGGCCTGAGCGTCCCAGAGATCGCAAGGCGCGTCGGGATCGG
>JBFMGS010000016.1:0-28732 GCA_040752635.1 Bacillota bacterium | reverse complement strand
TGGGCGTAAGGTATCCACCCGGCGTCCACAGCGGCGCGCGAGGCGCCCACTGCCGCGCCCAGGACGCGCGCGAGATCCTCGATGAGCCGGAAGTTCTCAGCCTTGCCAAGCCCCCTGCCGCCCGACACGATTATGTCGGCCTCCGCAAGGTTCACCATCTGCTCGGTTTCCTCGACTACCTTCACCAACCTCGCCCTGGTCGGCAGGATGTCCTTCACAAGCCTGACGATCTCCCCGCGCCGCGTTTGGTCGCGCTGGGCGCGCTTCATCACCTTGTGCCTGACCGTCGCCATTTGGGGGCGCCTGTCCGGGCACAGGATGGTGGCCATGATGTTGCCTCCAAAAGCGGGGCGCGTCTGGAGCAGCAGGCGCTTCTCTTTGTCTATATCGAGACCCGTGCAGTCCGCCGTGAGGCCCGTCTTGAGCCTCGCTGCGACTCTCGGGGCAAGCGACCTGCCGATGGTCGTCGCGCCGAGCAGGAAAACCGATGGCCTGTATTGCTGCGCGAGTTCGGTGATCACCTGGGCGTAGGGTTCATCCTGGAAGTCAGCTAGCAGGGGATCGTCAACAACGTAAACCTTGTCCGCGCCGTGAGCGATGAGTTCTCGCGCGGCGTCGTCGAGGTTATGTCCCAACACCACCGCGCAAAGCTCTTCCCCGAGGTCCGAGGCGAGCTTGCGGCCCTCTCCCAGGAGTTCATATACTACGCTTGCGGGCACTCCGCGGCGTTGCTCCGCGAAAACCCACACACCACGTGCCTCAGCCTTAGCATCAGGGACGGCTGGCCCCGGTTTTGACTCTTCGACCAGGATGGCCTCTACAGGGCATTCGCCTGCACAGGCGCTGCAAAACGTGCAGTTCTCAAGAAGAACAGCAATGCCATCCTTCACCGCAATGGCCCCGTAAGGGCAGGCCGCAACGCATGCTTCACATCCCGTGCATCTATCAGAAAGGACCCGAACTGACACGCCCACCGCTCCTCTCCGGAGATTCAACCCAAAATGCTCACACGAGGTGAGTTTCCTTCAGCTTCGCTACGAGGGTCCTCACCTTTTCCTGGACCGTCTCGCCCTGGATGATCTCGCCCTTGCCCCTCTGCTCGGGGGTGAATATGCGAATCACGCGGGTCGGTGAGCCCGCGAGGCCGACCTGGTCCTCATCAACAGCGAGGTCCGCCGCCGTCCACATAGTAATGGCAGCCTTCTTGGCCTTCAGCATGCCTTTGATAGATGGCATCCTGGGTTCGTTTATCTCCTTTACCACAGTTATGAGCGCCGGTAGAGGCGACTCTATGACTTCGTAGCCTTCCTCGGTCATACGTTGCACGCGAACGTAACCCGGCGAAAGCTCCTCTATCTTGCGGACATATGTTACATGGGGGATGTCGAGGTTCTCCGCAACCTCCGGGCCGACCTGGGCCGTGTCCCCGTCCATGGCCTGCTTGCCGCAGATGACAAGGTCAAACCCGCCGAGCTTTTCGATGGCCTTTGCAAGCGTGTAGGATGTTGCGAGAGTGTCCGCCCCGGCAAACGCGCGGTCGGACAGCAGGACGGCTTCGTCCGCGCCCAGCGCAAGCGCCTGACGCAAGGCCTCTTCTGCCTGCGGGGGGCCCATGGTGATGATCGTGACCTTCCCGCCGTGCTGCTCGCGTATCCTGAGTGCCTCCTCGATGGCGTACATATCGAAGGGGTTTATGATCGACGCCACCCCTTCTCTCATCAGCGTGTTGGTCTCGCGGTTTATCTTTACATCGGTGGTCTCGGGGACTTGTTTGATGAGAACGGCAACGTTCATTTGCGCCTCATCGCCTCCTTAATGACGGCGCCGCCGATGATGGACCGCTGGATCTGGTTCGTGCCTTCATAAATCTGCGTGATCTTGGCGTCGCGCATCATCTTCTCAACGGGGTAGTCGCGCATGTAGCCATATCCTCCAAAGATCTGGACGGCGTCGGTGGTCACTCGCATGGCGACGTCCGACGCGAAGACCTTGGCCATGGACGCTTCCTTCGCGAAGTCGCGCTCGCCTGCGTCGATCATCCGGGCGGTAGAATACACGAGAGCGCGGGCCGCCTCAACTTGTGTTGCCATGTCTGCGAGCATGTGCTCGATGGCCTGGAACTCCGCGATCCTCTTGCCGAACTGGACGCGCTCGGTTGCGTACTTCGCCGCCCTATCCAGGGCGCCCTGGGCTATGCCTACTGCCTGCGCCGCTACGCCGGGGCGAGTCCGGTCAAAGGTGCGCATGGCGACTATGAAGCCCTTGCCCTCGCGGTCGAGGATGTTTTCCGCCGGCACCCGGCAGTCCTGGAAGATGAGCTCTCTCGTGGCTGACGCCCTGATGCCCATCTTCTTTTCCTTTTTGCCGAATTCAAAGCCGGGGGTGCCCTTCTCAACAATAAAAGCCGTCATTCCCCTCGGTCCCCTGGACGGGTCAACCGTGGCAATGACGGTGTAAACTTCAGCCTCTCCTCCGTTTGTAATCCATTGCTTCGTGCCGTTCAGTATGTAATAGTCGCCATCGCGCCTGGCGGTCGTGCGAATGTTTGAGGCGTCGGACCCCGCACCGGGCTCTGTCAGGGCGAACGCAGCCAGCCTGGCGCCGGATGCGATGTCCGGCATATACTTTTGCTTTTGCTCCTCCGTGCCGAAGAGGAGTATGGGGAATCCTCCAAGCGCGCTCGCAGCGTACGAGACCGCCACCGCGCCGCACGCCCGCGAGAGTTCCTCCACGACCAGGCATTGCTCGAACACGCCACCCCCGAGACCCCCGTATTCCTCGGGGACCCACACCGCGAAAAGGCCCGCTTCCGCCAGGACCTTCATGAGGTCCCAGGGGAACTCCTCAGCTTCATCGAACTCAGCCGCCCTCGGCGCGACTTTTTCTACCGCTATCTTCTTCGCAAGGTCCCGGATCATCTCCTGCTCTTCGGTGAGAAAGTAGTTCATCGCCGCTCCTCCCCCGGCAGACGCAGATTAGCACCTGCTACTAATAGGAACTACTAACCGCAGTTTAGCACTCAGGCTGAGGCCTGTCAAGCGTGGGAGGCTCGCAAGCTCGTGCACGAAGCTCGCGTCCGAAAACTCGCGCGCTGGCGCTCATGTGCTGACGCCCGCGAGAATCGTCTGCGTACAGGAGCCTGTCATGCTCCGCAACGGCCAATTGATTCTCCACGTTTCAGGTGCTGCGGCAGCAGAACGCATCCCGCGAATTTGACGCTCAGGGTCCAACTCTGAAAAACGTGTAGAAGAAGAGGGTGCCATCACACGCCAGGTGTGCCAGCCTGTCCAACATTTACTTGAATGAGTTCCACGGGCATTTGTTGAACAGGAAATGCATGAACAACAACGTTATTGCCCTGATTCTCCTGCTGAGCCTGTTCTTTGTAGCCGCGGGGATGGGCAGTCAACCGGTAACCGCACCGGGGCAAGACCCAGGGTATCAACCGGCGCCTGCTCGCCCCGAGGAACCTGTAACCGAGCCGCCGCCCGGGCCGGGTCCTACACCGTCGCCGGCGCCCCAGCCAGGCCCTGAGCCTGAGCCTGGGCCTGAACCTGAGCCCGGCCCTCCAAGCACGCCCACACCACAGCCGCCTCCTCCGTCGCAAGGGTACCAGGTTACCCCCGAAGAGAGGATGCTTCTGGCCAGGCTGATTCGTGCCGAGGCTGAGGGTGAACCGTTCAACGGGCAAGTGGCCGTGGGAGCGGTGGTTTTCAACCGCGTCGAGAGCCCGAATTACCCGAACACCGTGACCGAAGTGATCTTTCATGTCGATCATGGGTACGTACAGTTCACGCCCGTGGCAAACGGCACGATCAACCTCCCGCCGACACAGACCTCATTGAACGCAGCGGATCGGGCAATAGCAGGTGAGGATCCATCGCTGGGGGCGATCGGCTTCTACAACCCCTGGAAAACCTATGATCCATGGGTCCGCACAAGGCCCGTCACGACAGTGATCGGCAACCATGTGTTCTTCAGGTAAACTTCTCATGTTACGCTGGTTTGTGTTGTTCCCATCTGTCACGCATGGTATGATAACCCTGGGAGGGCGTAACATTGCTGGCTGAGGCTGCCGAATGGCTTCTGCAAGCGGAAGACGCATTCAAAGCTGCCGACGCTATGTATCAAACGCGTAGGTACTTGTATGCCATATTCATGTGCCGACTTGCGACAGAGAAGGGGCTCAAAGAGAGCCCCGTCACGCTTCCACTTCAGATGATGCCCTACCCCTACCCCACTACTCGACGAGGCTGTGATATGACGAAGGCTGCCGTCCGCGAACCGCATCAGTTCCAGGTACGATGGCCTTGCAGCGGGCTTCTGTCACGGGCAACAGCGTGGCGATGGCCTGGTCTCGACCGCTGAAGGCTTGAGCCAGGATCGCGCCGCGCGGATCGACGATCAGGCTCTCACCGATCCCGTGCTCCCCCACGGCATTGCTCGCTGCGACGAAGATGCGGTTCTCCGCCGCGCGGGTGCGGGCAAACCAATCCTGGCGGTTGACCTCAAAGCTACACGGCCAGAGAATAACATCCGCGCCTTCCAGAGTAAGAATCCTTGCTACCTCCGGCAACAAGCCCTCATATCCCAACATGATCCCGAAATGGCCGTGCTTCGTGCGGGCAACGCAATAAGCTCCATCGCCAGGAGCATAGAGGGCCTTTTCGGCGTCATCGAGGTGCGATTTGCGGTACCTGGCTCTTGTATTTCCCCCTTCAACAAAGAAGGCCGTGCGGTACCTTCTCCCACCGTCTATTTCATCCCCAACCAGGGCGACGGCCAGGTTCACCTCTGCTGTCGTCCTCTGGACGAAGCTCACGACAGCGTTGCTCTGTTCGATTGGCCACTCCCCTGCAGGCGGCTCCGGCAAAACGACCACGTCAGCCCCCTGCACGGCGAGGTTGTGCAGGTGTCGCTCGAGCTCGGTAAGCAGGCATTCAGTCGTCCTGTGCAGGTCGAGCTGGAGCGCAGCCACGACAGGGTATTTCTCCTCCGGAACCACCGCCTCCGCGAGAGAGGAAGCCACCGGGAGCTCCGTAAACGGTCGTACAAGGTCACCGTATGTACCGGGGCGACGGTCCTGCAGGGGCCTGAAAACGCCGTCAACTGCCATGGGCTCCTCAAACGGTAACGGGATGTCGGCGAGGACTATCTCAGGTGAATCGGAGCTTCCCTGCGCGACCACATCACCTTGCGGCGAAACGATCAAGCTCCGGCCGCAATACACGATGCTCTCTTCTTCCATGCCCACCTTATTCGCAACCGCAATCCAGGCCTGGTTTTCAATGGCCCGCGCTTTAAGCATGTATTCCACCTGAGCGTTGGTCAACCGTGTTTGGTCCCTGCCGGTCGAGACCAAGTTCGTGAGGTCCACGAAGAGGCGCACCCCTTTGAGGGCAAGGACCCGCGGGATTTCGGGGAGGCGTCCGTCAGCGCAGATGAACATGCCCACGGGGCCCCAGGGTGTTGCAATAGGCTCGAGTGCTTCGCCTGGAGCGAACCAGCGGGAATCGAAGTGCCACAGAAACTGCTTCCGTGCATTTCCAAGGGGCCTACCTTCCGGGTTCAGCAGGAATCCGGCGTTGTATGTCTTGCCATCGGGAGCCTCCTCGGCGATTCCCACCGCAAGGTGGCAGGCATATCTCTTCGCCTTATCTGCGAAAAGCGCCAGCACTTCATGGGTGGACCTGAGGGTCACGCGCCGCGACGGCCACCCGCAAAGGTAGTATGCTGGATACGTGCACTCGGGCAGAACTATGAGGTCAGGCTGTGCCGTCGCCGCTCTGTCTGTCATTTCCAAAGCGTGGTCTAACCCTTCTTCCGCCCGGTCAAGTGGATAGGCCATGAGCTGCACGCAAGCTACCTTAAGTCTGTTTTTCATAGCGTATACCTTTCCTTCAAAGTCAGCGTTGCCTTCGAAGTCAGCGTTGCCTTTCTGGTGTTCTGAGAAATGCGCCGTAGCCCTGGACTGTGACCGCAGCGAATCTCGTCGAACGGCCTCGGCACGAAACTGCGCCGGACAAGGCAGCCTAGTTGGTGGCATGTGGGCACCCCCCTCTCAGATTACACTCCAAGCTTCTCGGTGTCCACTAGAACAGGTCAGGCCCAGCACCGACGCCGCGCGGCTGACGCTCTTGGGCTGATAGCCCTTGAGATCAAAGCGAAAAAACAGGAGTATGTGGGAGCAGCGGCAAAGTATACATGCGACGGAGCAGGCTTGACAAGGAAGAGTCTATTGGCAGGCGGGCGGCCAGCCAATGCGGCGGGGCCTGTGCTACTGTGGGAGGTTTGCATCTTTATGCGGTCATCAGCCGTCCGGTCATGGGCCGCGCAGCCATTGGTCATCAAGCCTTGGGTCAGAGGCTTGGTAGTCTTGGGCTGTGCCGTGATGGTGGCTTTGGCTGCGGCGTGGACGTTCCTCGGCCAGAGGGCGCTAGACCCGGTCTACCCTGGTGAGGGGGTTGCCCGGGTTGCGAGGCTGTCGGATTACGAGCCGAGCCTCAAAGGGACCCCCGGAGACTCTGAGGTGTACGTGCTTGATTCCGGGCAGCCCGGCGCGACAGTCCTGGTAGTGGGAGGCACGCACCCCGATGAGGCGGCAGGCCCTCTGACGGCTGTGCTTCTTGTCGAGACCGCCCGGGTTCGGTCGGGGCGGCTTCTTGTCATTCCTTTCGCTAACCGCTCAGCGTTTACCCACAACCTACCAATGGAAGGCCATCCCGCCTCCTTTGAGGTTCGAACGCCCACCGGCCCACGCGCTTTCAAGTATGGGGCGAGGCTCACTAACCCTATCGACCAGTGGCCCGACCCAACCGTGTTTGTTGACCCGCGGTCTCGCCAGCAGCTAGCAGGGACTGAGGCGAGGAACCTCAACCGTGCTTACCCCGGGAAACCCAACGGCACACTCACACAGCGTGTGGCTTACTCCATTACCACTCTCATCCGGCGTGAGCGGGTGGACGTTGCGATAGACCTTCACGAATCATCCCCGGAATACCCGACGATCAACACGATAGTCGCCCATGACCGAGCGGCGGAGATGGGAGCTATCGCCTCGATGAACCTTCAGGGCAAGGGTTTGAACATCGGTATCGAGCTGTCTCCCGCCAATCTGAGGGGGCTCAGCCATCGCGAATGGGGCGACAACACCCAGGCTTTCGCGTTCCTGACCGAGACTCCAAACCCGTCCCAGGGGCGGCTTCGTGGACGGACCGACCCGGCTCTAATCGTGACGGGAAGAGATCGGATGTACCTCAGGCTGGCGGGATCGGGGAGGCTCTACGTTGAGTTCACGGATCGCGGCTATCCGGTCGAGGAGCGCGTCGGCCGCCAGGTCGAGGCCATTCAGGAGATACTCGGGGCCTACAACCTGATGAACCCGGGTGTGCCTGTTGTGATAGGGGGGGTTCCAGGCTACGAGGATCTGGTGAATCGTGGTCTGGGCGAGTTCATCCATCCTGCGGAGTTACGGAGGTGAGGGTTACGTGGTTAAGAAGGCGGTTGTTGTGGCTCTTAGCTGCACGTTTATCGTCGGCGTATTCCTGGGGGTGGGCTCCGCTTCGGAAAAGCCGGCGATGCCCGCCCTGCTGACGTCGGCCGGTCAGAGCACCGACATACTCATTGTCAACGTGATGCTGAACAGGAAGCTCGACATGAAGATCCCGTCGGTGGCCCTGGCCAAGGCCGAAGACCTCACGGGGATCAAGACCTTGATCGTGGTCGTGGGGCTCTCGAACAAGGGGCTTGGCAGCGCGGGGCTCGACCTCAACGCTGAGACCGCCCGGGTGAAGAGCCTGGTCGAATACGCCAAGCAACAAGGCATTACAGTTGTTCTGGTTCACACCGGAGGGGCTCAGAGACGCGGGGGTGGGTCTGACCAGCTGATCAGCCTTGTGGCCCCGGTTGCCGAGTACTATGTCGTCGTCAAGGCGGGCAACGCCGACAAGCTCTTCGATAAGCTGGCGGCCGCGAACAAGGCTCAACTCGTTGAGGTAGAGACGCTGGCTGACGCAGGGCCCGCGATACAGAAGCTGTTCCAGTAGCTGAGTTAGCAAGGAGTTGAATCTATGCGCGGCAGTCACTGCAGAATCCTTGGCTTCAGCCTGGTTGTGCTGTTCGCGGCAGTGGTGTCGGTTGCGGCGGCTTCCCGCCCGCCGGCGGCCCACGACATCAGACCGGGAGCTGGCCTATCTGAAGAGGTCTGGCTCAGTGAGTACTTCCCCGCCATAGCTGGGACCGCGGTGGACACAAAGGTGTACGTCATGAACGGCTCGAAACCCGGACCCACTGCCCTCATCCTGGGGGGCACTCACGGTGATGAGATCGCCGGGATAATGGCCGCGGTGCTTCTGGTCGAGCGGGCGGTGGTCGATTCCGGCAGGCTGATCGTGATACCGCACACCAACAACAGCGCCAGTACATATGCGGGACCTGGACTTCCCACAAGGATCGAGATGCGGACCCCATCGGGGCTACGGTACTTCGCCTACGGTTCGCGCAGAACCAACCCGATCGACCAGGAACCTGACCCCGAGGCCTTCTTCCACTACCCCACCGGCTACAAGTGGCCTGGCGAGGAGGCCAGGAACCTTGACCGGGTTCATCCCGGTAAGCCGGACGGCAACCTCACCCAGCAGTTAGCTCATGCGTTATTCCAGCTCATCACGGTCGAGGAGGTTGGCATCGCCATCGATCTCCACGAGGCTGGTCCAGGGTCGAGGTTGGCTTACATGATCATCGCGTCCCCGAAGTCCACAGATCTCGGGGCTCTCGCCGTCGTCAACCTTGAGACGAACGGCGTTCGCATGCAGCTAGAGCAATCCTCTTCGGATCGAGGTTTGAGCCACAGGGAGTGGGGAGACCGGACGCCGGCCGATGCCTTTGTCGTGGAAACCGCAAACCCAGGGCAGGCCCGTGACGTCACCGGTGCAGATGTCGTGAACGACCCGGCGAACCCGCTTAACTACAGAGTGGGGATCCAGCTGGCCACGGTCCAGGCGCTGCTCGAAGCCTACGCCGACATCCGTGGCGGCACGGTGGGGATCTCGGGCCTACCGACCATGGCGGAGCTAAAGACGAACGGGATCGGGGCGTATCTTAGGTGAGCGTGCGCATGCCCCGCGCGGCATGCCCATAGACAAGCAGGGATTTGGCAGTCATTTCGCGACGGAGGTCGCGAACTAACAACCCTATCATAGGAGGAGGATCTGGAATGAAGGTGTCCAGACGTATCTTGAGGCTCTCTGTCAGTGTGGTCCTGGTTGCCATCCTGGCCGTCGCGCTGGCCACGGTGGGCTCCGCCCAGAAACCCGAAAAGCTCGCTGTGGGACGTCTGGGGATGGTGGCTGCTGCCCATCCGCTCGCGGCTGAAGCCGGACTTGAGATGCTCAAGAGGGGCGGAAATGCCGTAGATGCCGCGGTGGCGACCGCTTTTGCCGTCGGCGTCGTGGAGCCGCAGGCCTCAGGCATTGGTGGCGAGGGTATGTTAATCATCTACACCGCCAGGGATGACAAGGCGGTCGCCATCGATTTCAAGGCGCAGGTTCCGAAGGTTACCGCTGAGAAACTTAGCGAGGCTAAGCCTCCAAAGCTCACCGGGTACGCGTCCGTCGGGATACCCGGCACGGTCGCTGGACTCGCGCTAGCCCTTGAGAAATACGGCACCAAGTCGCTCTCCGAAGTCATGCAGCCTGCGATTCGTCTCGCCGAAAACGGGTTCCCGGTTCCGAAGGCGCTGGCTGACCTCCTAGTCGAGAGGTTTGACGTGATTTCGAAGAACGCCGAGCTGGCCAAGGTATTTCTCAAGGATGGGCTGCCCTTGCCCGAGGGGGCCATCCTTCGTAACCCCGACTATGCCGCTTCGCTTCATAAGATTGCCCAGGGTGGCCCTGATGTCTTCTACAAGGGAGAGATCGCGGACGCGATAGTCGCGGATATGGCCGCAAACGGCGGGTTCATCACGAAGGAAGATCTGGCCCAGTACAAGGCCGCGATCAGGTTCCCTGTGCGGAGCACTTACCGCGGGTATACGATCCTCACCGGCCCTCCGCCGGTCACCTCGGTAGCTGTCGCCGAGGCCCTGAACGTCTTGGAGAACTTCGACCTGGCTTCCTGGGGCAATCTGTCGTTCCAGAACATGCAGGTGATTACGGAGGCCATGCGCCAGGTCACCGTGGACAGGAGGACCTACGTAGGTGACCCGGACTTCCACCAGGTTCCGATCGAGGGCATGTTGTCCAAGGATTACGCAAAGACCATAGCTCAGAGGATCAGCTTCGATAAGATGACCCCGGCCGACGCCATCAAGCCCGGCGACTTCAACGCTAAGACCGGCGCCCTCCTGAGGTCTTCGCTTGCCGCGACGGGCACTGACGGCCAGGCCTACGAGTCTCCCAGCACCACTCAGATATCTGTCGTCGACTCTCAGCGCAATATGGTCTCGCTCACCTATACGCTTTCGAGCTTCTTCGGCGCGGGCGTGATGGTCAAGGGGACCGGTATCATCCTTAACAACCAGATGGGCAACGTGGTCGGGCCGCCGACTGCTCCTACGGGGCCTCAGCCTTACAAGAGGGTCGTCACCACGATCTCTCCGACAATCGTGCTCAAGAACGGCAAGCCCTGGCTTGCGATCGGCACCCCCGGGGCGTCGAGGATCATGCAGACCCTCGTAACCGTGCTTTCCAACATAATCGACCACAAGATGCCTCTGGATAAGGCGATCGATGCCCCGAGGTTCTTCGTGGGCGAAGGTACCTCACCGGCCATGGACTTTGAAGCTCGTGTGCCGGCCGATGTCGTCGAGAAGTTCAAGGCGCTCGGTTACAAGGTCAAGACCTATCCGGATTATGACCTCTACTTCGGCGGGGTCCAGGCGGTCATGATCGATGACAGCGGGAACTTAATCGGGGCCGCTGACCCACGGCGCGACGGGGCTGCCGCCGGGTTCTAAGTCAGTATCCTGAGTTAGTCTGACCCCAGCGCGATCTCGAACTGGCAGCGGGCCTCATGGGCCTGTCTGAACAACCGTGCGGAGCCAGGCGCCGGCCGTACGACGCCTGGCTCCTCTTCAGGAGGAGCGCCGCATGACCGTTCCCATCATTGTCTTCGCAACCATGGTACTCGCTTTCCTGGTCGCGACTGTGAAGCTGTCGTGGCCTTCAGGCCTGGCGATGGGGCTTGCCGCAGTGCTTGGCATGGCAATCGGTCAGGGCCAGGTCGAGGTCGCGCCGCTAGTCGAAGGCGCTTTCGGCTTCTTCGATGTCGGGTTGGTCATTGCGACCGCCATGATGTTCATGAAAGCGCTTGAGCTTGCCGGGACGCTTGAGGATCTGACGGCCCGGCTTCTAGGCGGGCTCGGCAGCCGCCGCGGGCTCATCCTCGCCGCCTGCACGTTCCTGGTCATGCTACCAGGCATGCTGACGGGGTCCAGCACTGCGGCCGCTCTGACGACAGGCCGGTTCGTGATCCCGGTTCTGCTTGGGCTCGGGATGGCCCAGGAAAATGCGGCTACGTTTGTGGCCCTCGCGAGCATTTTCGGGATGACAGCTCCTCCGGTGAACATACCCGCGATGATCATCGGCAGCGGGGTTGATATGCCCTACGTAGGGTTTGAGGTGCCGCTTCTCCTGATCTCACTGCCGCTTGCTCTCGGTTTGGTCATCTGGTCATGGACCAGGCTCAGGCGCACGCCCGGCTCAGACCGAGTTGCCCTCGAAGGGGCGGGCTCGGCGGGGCCGACCAGTGTGAGGCCAGGGTGGCTCAGCGACCTACGGGTTGCCGCGCCGTTTGTGGTCGTGATCGGTCCAATGGTCGCCATAAGGGTCTGGCCCGGAGTGGCCCCCGACATCGGGTTAGCCGCCATCTTCGCGCTGGGCACCCTCTCCGTCTGGGCGTTGACGCCGAGGCTCAACATGATCACGGTCGTGCGGCAGAGCCTGGACCTCTCCATGCCCATACTCGGCATCCTGGCTGGAGCAGGTATGTTTGTCACGGTCATGACCATGACCGGAGCGAGGGGGCTCTTGGTCTCGAGCGCGCTCCTGCTGTCGGCCCGGTATCTCTTGATCGTCGGGGCTCTCGTGATACCGCTGTTTGGTGGCGTATCGGCGTACGCATCCGCCTCTGTGCTCGGGGTTCCGTTTCTCCTGGCGATGCTGGGGAAGAGCGACATTGCAACTGCCGCGGCGATATCCGCTCTGGCCGCAGTCGGTGACCTGATGCCCCCGATCGCATTGGTGCCGAGCCTGAGCGTTCAGGCCTTCGGGAGTGAAGGGCCCGGCAGAGCCAGGGTGATCAAGAGGTGTCTCGTGGGTGGCGCAGCGATAGTGGTTGTGGCAGCCAGCTTGGCTTACTTCGCGAAGTTCGTCGGTTTTCTCTCCAGATGAAATCCGACTGTAGTGCAGGAGGAAGCGGTGGGATGACCTGGGTTTACCGTGGTATAGCACTGATCGTGGCCGTTGGGACAGTGGACTACATTCTCAGGCAGGAGCGCCTGACTCGCCAGATCGTGGGGGCTATGGTGCTCATCCCGCTCCTCTTGAGGATCCTGCTGTTCCGCTAGGCTTGTCCGGCTCCGGGCGCCGGGAGCTCATCCTGCCGCGGCTCAAATCCCCACTCGGCAGGAACTCCGCGTTCTGCAGGAGCTCTGCTCTGATGTGCCGAATTCTCCCTGCATGACACATCTCGTTGGTCGGCCCCGAAATCCCAGGCTCGCTGTGGGCTGTGGGCTCTTTGCCCTCGGCTTGTTGAGCCCTACCCTCCTGAACGTTTACTCGTTTGGAGTCATGCGCGCCCTTTCTGCAGGCATGCTCAGCGAGAACCACGGGTACCTTGTGGACGCGGGAGTCCGGCTGGTTCTCCTGAACACGCTCAGGGCGCTTCCGGCTTATCTCGGGGCGTTCCTGGTCGTGGAAGGGCTCTTCCCAAAACGGAAGTTCCTCATAGACCTGCTCATTCCGACCGCGATGGTCGTCGCCTTCTATTACTTGATCCAGTTCGTCTGGGGTATCAAGTATGATTTCCGCATGCCGGCCCTGATCCAGATAATCGGCATATCCACGATCTTGCGCGTCAACGTGACCGGAGGGGGCGTGCTCAACAAGGTCATAGTCCTGACGCAGCTGCTGTTTGGGCTGCAGTGGTTAGACATAGTCCCATCCCTGACGCGGTACGGGTTCGGGCACGGGGAGATATCACTGGCGATCAAGGCTGCTTCCGTGCTGACCGACGGGGTCCAGGCGCTGAACTTGCTGGGACTTGTGATCTGCGCGGTCCAGGTCGCAAACGCTCTTCTCACGGGAAAGTTCATGGTGGACTACTACCGGCATATCAGGCTCGTCGAGGCCGACCGGGAACGCAGGCTCGAGGTCGAACGCATGAGGGCGGAGGCAGTGCGGGCCCGGAACTTGCTCGAGTCTCAGGCGCTCGTCCACGACCTCAAGACGCCGCTCACCACGATCACGGGCCTTGCCTCGGTTCTCAAGGAACTCGCGGCAGATGCGGAGTCCAGAGCATACCTCCGCAAGATAATCGAGTACAGCATGAGGATGAACACCATGATCTCGCAAGTCCTCTCAGGGGATGCCCGGGAGGTTTTGCGGGGCGAGGAATTGCTCGAACGGCTGAAAGTCCAGCTGCCTTCCGAGAAGACCGCGGAGCGGGTCAGGTTTACCGCTCAGGGCGAACTCCCGAGCGTCCGCGTGAATGGCGCGAGGGTCGTGAGAGCTCTGGCTAACCTGGTACATAACAGCGTGTGGGCGGTCAACGAAAGCCAGGCGCCAGAGGCGGGACGGGTTGACGTGGTCTTTGAGCCGGGCCGTGAACGAGATGCGCTCATCATCACGGTGCGCGACAACGGGATTGGGATTCCCCAGGAGAAGCTAGACAGGATATGGGACCCGGGGTTCAGCACTCGGGGCTCGTCAGGCCTTGGGCTTACTTTCGCGCGGGAAGTCGTCCAGGAGAACGGGGGCGCCATCATCCTTGAGAGCCATGAGGGTGCGGGCACTGTCTGCCGGATTGAATTCCCAGCGCATTCGGACCCGGACCGGGAGGAGAAGCCACAGTGACCAGGATACTTGCCATAGACGATGACGAGGGGGTTCTGTTCACTCTGAACGCGGTCGCCAAGCTCGCTGGCTGGGAGCTCGACGGCCACAAGGACCCGAGCGAAGGCGTCAAGGCGTTCCAGAAAGGCGGCTTTGATCTGGTTCTGGTGGACTATCACATGCCGGCAATGGACGGGATCCTGGTAGTAAAGGCCTTGCGCCGCTTCTCCGCTCACGTGCCGATAGTGGTGCTCACGGTCGATGACCGTTTCGAGCTTGCGGACAGGTTCAGGCAGGCCGGGGCGGACGACTTCGCCCTGAAACCGATCAAGGCCCTCGACCTGATCTCTCGCCTGCGCGTTCACCTGAGGGCCCACCCGTCCAGGCCCGACTTGCCCAAAGGGATCTCCGAGCAGACGCTCGATTCGATCGTGGAGTTTGTGCGTCAGGTTGGCGGTCCGGTGTCCGCGGAGGACGTGGCAGAGAGGCTTGGCGTCGCTTATCAGACAGCCAACCGCTACCTCGAATACCTCGAAAGCATTGGCAGAGTGAGGGTACAACTCGAGTACTTGCACAGGGGCAGGCCGCGCAAGCTTTACGCGCTGGATTGATGTGCGTGTACGCCTAAGCTCTCGAGAATCTTCCGCCGCCGGCTGCTCCTGGAAACCATACTCCACCGGAGTGTCCTGGCAGGAATGCATGCGAGACTTCAAGAAACTCTTTTCACCACGTGGTGGATAGAACCGAGGGAACGTAAAGGACGCGTCTTATGACTGTTTTGATGATACTGTGCGCGGGCCTGGTCCTCGCCGGGATCGCGGAGAGTTTCTGCCATTCCCGAAGGATTGAGCGCATACCTGTCCGAATTCACGTGAACGGCACGAGGGGTAAGTCCACCACGACCCGCCTTATCGCCGCGGGGTTGAGAGAGGGCGGATTTCGGGTCGTTGCCAAGGCAACAGGCACTGCTCCCCGGCTTATCCTGGAGGATGGCACGGAGCGGCCGGTCCGCCGTATGGGAAGGGCAAACATCATAGAACAGGTCCGTACCGCTGCGATGGCGTGCGCTCGTCGAGCCGACGCCCTGGTCGTCGAGTGCATGGCATTGCATCCCGAAAACTTGTGGGTATCAGAGCATCGGATGGTGCGCGCCACGATTGGGGTGATCACGAACGTGCGCGACGACCATCTGGATGTCATGGGACCCACAATCCAGGACGTCGCGGAAGCCTTGAGTCTGACGATACCGCGCGCTGGCCACCTCGTCACCAGCGAGAGCCGGTTCGTCGAGGTGTTCGAACGGCGAGCGCGAACACTTCACACGAGGGTGCATGTAGTTGACGGGTCTATAGTCCCGGATGAGATCAACGAGAGTTTTCCTTACCTGAGCTTCAAAGACAACGTCGCATGCGCTCTCAAAGTGTGCGAGCTTCTGGGAGTGGACCGCGAAACCGCGCTTCGGGGTATGATCCGCGCCCAGGCGGACCCGGGGGTTACGCGCATTCTCCAGTTAACCCGAGCTGGAAGGAGATATGTCTTCGTGGACGCGTTTGCCGCCAACGATTCCGCTTCTACGCGAGCAATCTGGCAGCAATTCCGCGAGAAAGAGTTGTTTCCGGGCATGCCGGTCATCGCGGTCATGAACAACAGGGCAGATAGGCTTCCCAGGCTTGCAGAGCTGGCCGCGCTCCTGGTGCAGGAGATCCAGCCCGACTGGGTCGTGCTTGTGGGAGAAGCAGGCCGCATCGCCCGACGCTACCTGGCAAGACAGAGGCGCCCCGGCAAGTGTCGAACGGAAACGGGTGCCCTGGTGTATGCCTCCTGGGTGCGAGACTTCAGCGCGCTACGCGATCCAGAGTCTGTGCTTCGGGCTATCGATTCGCTTGCCCCCGGCGGCGCGGTGCTCTTCGGTCTGGGAAATACCAGGGGAATAGGGCGGAAGCTCACAGCATACTTTGAGCGGAACGGAGAGGCAGCGCAATGGTAACACTGTCAGTCGGCATCGGCCTCATCGCCAGCTTCATTTTCACCGAACTTACAGGGCTCTCAGCCGGCGGGCTTATCGTTCCAGGCTACCTCGCCCTTTACCTGGACCAGCCTCCGAGGGTGGCAGCCACGCTCTTCGTCTCTCTAGCTACCTACCTCGTCGTGCGACTCATTTCAGGCTATGTAATCATATATGGGCGCAGAAGGTTCATGTCCATGGTACTGGTGGGCTTCTGGATGGGGTGGCTTATGACGAAGTTCGCGGGGCAGATTCCCTTTGTGGATCAGGACTTGAGGGCGATAGGATACGTCGTTCCCGGCCTTATCGCAAATGAGGCGGCAAAGCACGGCATCGTGCGGACCTTCGCATCTGTTTTGCTGGTCTCGGCTGCTGTCCGGCTGGCGCTGCTCCTTATGAAGTGAGGCGGGCTACATGTGGGGATGGGGGAGGGGTCGAATACGGCCCGCGTTCCTGATCCTCGCTGCGGCGGTGGCAGTCGTCGGGTTTGCTGCCGCCAACGCGGCAAAGACGCAAGGAAAGCATCCTTTCTATGACCGGCAGGTCGAGGCAGCGGAGATCATGAAGTCGTCCATCGAAGCCGTAAAACGGCTGAGGCTCTCGATGGGATTATCCATAGACCGGCAGCTTGACCCGAACGAGACTGGCATCATAGGAGAGGAATTGACGGGGATCACGACTTCGCTGGGCACGCTCGAGGCCAAGCGCACCTCCGCCAACCCTGCTTTTGCCGCGCTCCTCGTGAGATACTTCACGGAAGCCGGCCTCGCACCAGGTGACGTGGTTGCAGTAGGGGCGAGCGGCTCCTTCCCGGCGCTAATCATAGCAACGCTATCGGCGGCCAAGGCCCTCAACCTCGAACCGATCGTCATCTATTCCATCGGTGCCTCGATGTACGGGGCGACGCTGCCCGAGCTGACTTTCGCGGACATGCTAGCCTGCCTGAACCGCGAAGGCTTGATTCCATACAGGCTCGCGGCTGTTTCGCCCGGGGGAGAGGGCGACTCGGGAGAGGGAGCCTTGTTTAAGGATGGCCGAAATACTTTGCTCAGGATTGCGATGCGTAGCGACGCGCCGGTGATATGTGAGGAATCGGTCGAAAAGAGCATCCGTAGAAGGCTTGAGATTTACAGGAGGGAAAGCCGCGGCCGGCCTATCAGGTGCTTTGTCAACATAGGCGGCGCGGACCCTAACTTCGGCAGCACCATGGCTTCGCTTTCCTTTCCAAACGGCCTCGTGATGAAGGGACCGATCCTCTCTGCAAGCCCGCGCCGGGGGCTCGTCTCTGAGTTCGCTGCGCGCGGAGTTCCAGTCATCCACCTTCTAAACATACGCGACCTTGCAATGAAGAACGGAATCCCCATCGATCCCATCCCTATCCCGCCGGTTGGCGAGGGAGCGGTGTATTATGTGACCAAATACCCGAAGGGCCTGGTGTGGGCCACGCTCGCGATCAGCGTGATATTCCTCGCGGCGGGGAAGCGCAAAGACGGGTATTCCATGTGACTCTTGCAGGGCACCCTATTGACAGCAAAGCTGGTTTGGGCATATACTATACCCCGGAGGGTATAGTGCACAAGGTGGGCAGAGGCGGGAGGGAATGAACTTGGGCGCTTCTGATCTGACCCCAAACAAGGAGCCTGGTGAGGGGATCGGGCGAGTGGAAGCCATCGAGCATAGGAACGGGGAGACAGCGACTCAGGCTGGGGACGCTCTGGTGATCACCGACGACGCAAAGAGCGACATCCTCTCGCGGCTGAAGCGCATCGAAGGCCAGGCCAGGGGAATTCGAAAGATGATTGAAGAGGGCCGGGCCTGCGAAGATATTGTCATCCAGGTCGCGGCGCTCAAGGCTGCAGTGGCGCAGGCCGGCATAGCTATCGCCGGAACTCACCTGGTGGATTGTATATCGAGAAACGCTGCTGCTGGCACTGGCGGCGACCGGGCAGCCCTTGCCAGGTTCATCCGGATTTTCAGCAAGTTGTCCTAATACACACAGATAGACTGCATACCGCGAACGGAAGGAAGGAAGGGTTCAAGATGGCAGGGACAGTCATTAACGTTACCGATGCGAATTTCAGCGAGGAGGTATTAAAGGCTGACCAGCCTGTGCTCGTGGATTTCTGGGCGGAATGGTGCGGGCCGTGCCGGATGATGGCGCCCGTCGTGGAGGACATAGCAGGCGACTACGCCGGCAGAATGAAGGTCGCCAAGCTAAACGTGGACGAGAACAGGATCTCTGCGACGACCTACGGGATAATGAGCATCCCGACCCTGGGCCTGTTCAAGAACGGCCAGCTCGTCCAGAAGTTCGTCGGGTTCATGCCCAAGCATGAACTGGCACGGCGAATAGATTCGGTTCTCTAGCAGCAGGGCTTTAGCGGGACATTTCGGAAGGCTAGTTACGAGGCATCGGCGGGGTGCCGCAGAAAGCCAGGGATGAGATGGTCGAGCGGTTCCAGAACGATCCGGACGGCCCGCCGGTGTTCGTCCTTTCCCTCAAGGCTGGAGGGCTTGGACTGAATCTCACCCGCGCGAACTGCGTCTTTCATTTCGACAGGTGGTGGAACCCGGCCGTGGAGAACCAGGCCACCGACAGGGCGTTCCGGATCGGGCAGACTCGAAACGTCCAGGTGTACAAGTTCATATAATGGTCAAGGCGATGAAGGGAATCCTCACTGAGCCTGGCCGAGCCCGGGTCGCTTAGGCGTTTCCCGCTGTTTCAGGGCACTTACGAACGTGGCCACACTTCTGACAACCTCAGGACAAGCTGGGGAAAGCACAAGGGTGTAACGGCGTCCTCGTCGTGGTAGACAACTGCCGAGCCATAACACCCGTCCTCCGCACGAACATGCAGTGTTCTACGCCCCACCAGACCTTCCTTGGGGACGACGGCCTTGCTTCTCTGTCCCCTCTGTCTTCCTTTCTCCAGGAAACTGGGTTTCTCATAACTGACTCCGCCGCAATACGAAAATAATCTCTCTATATCCGGCTGCAATTGAGAAGGAATTCTCCAAAAGACGTCGAAAAACTCCCTTGAAAGGCATGCGCGTATGGAGCTTTTCTACATCATCCCGAGGTGCTTTGCAAGCACGGGAAAAACAACGGAGGTGCATCCACGTTGTCCGAAGCTCAGGAGCATGTAACTATGGCAGAGAACCTCATCCCTTCTGCGGGATGTCTTCCAAAGCTGAGGAAGATGTTTGGAACGCTTCGCCCGGCGGAGATGAAAGTGGCGTCGTGTATCCTGAATAATGCGGAGCAGGTGATCTATCAATCAATCACCGAGCTTTCTACAAGCTCCGGCACCAGCGACGCTACTGTCATCAGGCTGTGCAACCGCTTAGGCTACAACGGCTATCAAGAACTCAAAATAGCGCTTGCGAGAGAGCTGGTATCTCCCAGCAAGAACATCCACGAGGACATAAGCCCAACTGACGACCTCGTGACCGCCGTGAGGAAGGCGTTCCAGGCGAATGTGCAGGCCATCAGCGACACGCTGGATCTTCTCAGCATGGAATCCCTTCAGAAAGCGGTGGACGCCATTGCGACAGCGCGACAGGTACACCTCTACGGCATCGGAACCTCGGCGCTCGCGGCTCAAGACGCCTATTACAAGCTGCTTCGCGTCGGAATTCCCGCCAACTTCTGTGCGGACCCTCACATGCAAGCCATCTCGACTGTCTTAATCGGGGGGGACGATGTCGCGATAGGCTTTTCACATTCCGGCAGCACCAAGGACGTGGTGGATGCCCTGTCGCTGGCCAAGGCGCAGGGCGCCCGCCTGGTATGCATAACCAACCGCAGCAGGTCGCCGGTGGCAAAGCTCGCAGACATCCTCCTTCTGACCGCATCCGAGGAAACGCCTTTTGGAAGCGGCGGCATGCCTTCCATGATGGCGCAACTGAGCGTTGTGGACGCTCTGTTCGTCGGGGTCGCCCTCAAGATATACGACCGGGCACTCCAGTTCATCGAGCGGACAGGCGAAGCGGTGAAAGGCAAGAAGTACTGAGGGAGCCTGCAGCATGTTCAACATAGGTGTCGCTAAGACGGATATAACTCCGCAGCCCGGAATCCCGCTTGCTGGCTACCGCGAAAGGGCGGGATCGGCTGAGGGCATGCACGACCCTCTTTTCGCACGGGCTTTGGCGTTTGAAAGCAGCACTGGCGGTCTCATTATGATCGCTCTAGACGTCTTGGCGGTTGACGACGACCTGGTCGCAGCCATAAGGCGAGAGGTTACCTCACGGATAGAGGAGATACCTGCAGCCCGGGTAGTGATTTGCGCCACGCACACACACTCAGGTCCTTCAGGGATATTCACCACCCTGGAAGACTACGACCGTATACTGGCCGGTGAGATTGCGTGCAAATCGGCCCGAGCAGCGGTTGCAGCATGGGAATCCCGCCGGCCAGGCCGTCTTGGGGCCGGGGCGTGCAAGATAAATGGTGTTGCCAGCAACAGGGAGGATCCTGCCGGCGTTTTTGATCCAGTGCTGAGGGTTTTGAAACTCGAAGATGTGCGCGGTAACCCTATCGCATGTGTATTCAATTACGCTTGCCACCCAACGGTTCTCGATCCCAAGAACCTCTTGTTCTCGCGTGACTGGCCCGGATATACCGTCGATGTGATGGAAGCTTCAGAGGGAACGGTCGGCATGGCAATGTTCGTGAACGGTGCCGCTGCAGACGTGAGCACTCGTTACACAAGGAATGCTTCGAGCTTTGATGAGGCCGAAAGGCTCGGCCGGATCGTTGCCGAAGGCGCGCTTTCTCTAGCAGGCGGCATCGAATGCACGGCAACGCCGGAGATATCCGTGTCCCGCAGCATGCTCATGCTTCCGCGCCGGCGTCCCGTCTCGCTTGAATCCGCCCGCTCCGCCCTGGAGCTGGCTCGAAGGGAAGTTGACAGCCTTCGAGCCTGTGGGAACGCCAGCCCCGGGGACATAAAGCGGGCGGAATCCGTGGTGCTGGCATGGCAAGTGGTTCTTGATAGGCACCGCGATCTAAGCGTGGACCCGCCATGCGAGGACAATCGGGATACTGCCGCTCTCGACAGGCATGTGATGACTGACATCTCTATTGTCGATTTCAAAGATGCGGTCATCGTCTTCTTGCCGGGGGAGGTGTCGGCAGAGACAGGGATGCGTATCAGGCAGAGAGTTGCGGGCGTCAGACGGTCCGATGTGGACCGGGTGTGGCTTGTGGGCTACGCAAATGGCCATATAGGGTACGTTGTGCGTCCCGACGTGTGTGGGGTTGCTTCTTACGAGGCAGTGATGAGCCGGGTTGGACCTGAGGCCGCAGACTTGATTGAAGAGGAAGTGTCGAAGCTTGCAATGAAGGGGATGTCGGGCGAGTGTTAGCACACAGCTATTTTACACGCATCCGTGAGCTGTTGGAGTCTGTCGAGGAGACGCAGTTTCAGGCGATATGTAAAGCCGCGGATGCTATCGTCGAGTCTATTCGCAGAGGAAGGACCTTCCACCTGTTTGGGACGGGCCACTCACACCTCATAGCTGAGGAAGCGTTTTGTAGGGCGGGAGGGCTCGTGCCTGTAAACGCGATCCTGGAACCCGCGTTGATGTTGCACGAGGGGCCTTTCAAGGCGACTGCGATGGAACGCCTCGAGGGTTACGCTGAGGTCATCGCTGACCATGCAGGCGTTCGAGAAGGCGACACGGTTATAGTGATCTCTAACTCGGGGAGAAACGTCGTACCGGTAGAAATGGCGTTAGCCTCGAAGAGCCGCGGAGCGGTGGTTGTCGCTCTTACTTCTCTGGCCCACTCAAGAAAGGTCGCCTCTCGCCACAGCAGCGGGAAGAGGTTGTTCGAGGTCGCAGATATCGTCATAGACAATTGCGGGGTCTTCGGGGATGCCATCCTCTCTGTGGATGAGCTTCCGACCAAGGTATGTCCTGCATCAACTGTGACCGGGGCCGCGATAATCAACGCGCTCGTCGCCGAGGTGGTGGAAAGGCTGGTCCGGGCTGGGATAAGGCCACCAGTTTTCATAAGCTCCAACGTAGAGGGCGGAGATGAGCACAACCAGCAGTGGGAACCGAGGTTTACAGGTAGATCAGCGACTAAGGGGTGAGGACATTGGTCGGCATGGACAATACCGAGTGGGTTCGCATCTATAAGACATGCGCTATCACGGTGGACTCCCGGGACCAGAAACGTTCCGCAGCCGTTCAGGATCTTCTGGCCTTCCTGCGTGGTGGCTTCGGGGCGGATGTCCCCGTGGTGCACAATTGCGACCGAGCCGGTCTCGCCGGGACTGCGGAGATCGCGCTGACTCTGAGTCCGGAGATGCGTGGGGCAGCGCCGGGGGAAGCCTACCGTTTGACTGTTTCATCGAAACGCCAGGGCCCGTTAGTCGAACTCGTTGCGGGGTCGTCGGCTGGCCTGCTCTATGGCGTCCAGGAACTGAAGTTTCGGTCCAGGTTCAAAAACGGTGTGCTCGAGATTCCCGGGCTTGACATCTCGTCCTCCCCGGCCATAGCGATACGCGGGATAAAGGGGCTACGGTGGAACCCGTCGGATTACCTGTCGATCATAGACTTCCTGCCTGCGTGCCGGTTCAATTTCCTGATGCTGTGCTACGGAATGGTGCCGGAGCACTGCAGGCAGTGGCGGAAGCCATATTCAGAGGAACACATGCAGGCGATTTCAGGAATGGTGCAGCGGTGCAATGAGAGGTACATTCGTGTGTGCGTTGCTGTCAATCCTTCCCTTCGGAGTGAGCCCCCAATATGTTACTCAAGCAAACAGGACCTGGCGCTTCTTGTTGCGAAATTCCGGGCTTCATACGACCTCGGGGCGCGCACCTTCGCGCTTGCCCTCGACGATATCAACTTCGAGATGGTGCACCCGGAGGATAAGCGCGCATATGCGGGGCTGGGCCACGCGCATGTAGATCTCGTAAGGCGCCTGAATGATGCCTTGAGGGGCCTGGACTCCGAGAACAAGCTCATATTCTGTCCCACTACGTATTTCACTCGCTATGCACTTGAAAGGAAGGATTACATCGAAGTACTGGCGGACGCCCTGCCGGAGGACGTTGATGTCTTCTGGACGGGTCCCGAGTGGAACTCAACGACTGTCAGCAGCGAAGATGCCCGGTCCTTCTATTCACTGGTGGGCAGGAAGCCGATTCTCTGGCTGAATTACCCGGTGAACGACTATCTTGCACCGCACCCCTGGCGTCTCTTGCTGGACCCCGTGAAGCTCTCGTGCACGGAACTGCCTTGCTGGATCAAGGGGCTGATATCCAACCCGATGCGCCAGGTAGAGGCATCCAAGATCCCCTTGTGGAGCATTGCAAGGTACTGCTGGGATCCCGCGTCGTACCGCCCTGAGTGCGTGCTGGAGGAGGCTGTTGCGATTCTGGTAGGCGAGGAAGCCAGAGAGTTGCTGCAGTTGCTGGTGGAAGCCTACACGAAGTACTACGACGCGCTCAAAGACACGCGAAGCTTTGCGGGCGGCGAGGACAACTTCAGCTCGCAAGAAGCCGCCGAGGATCTTCTGATGGCGGCGAGGATCGTCCGAGTGGCCCTGCCCGCCTTGAAGGGGCGGCTCGGCAACGAGCGACTCGCCCACGAGCTGGGAGAAGGGTTCAACAGGTTCCTGGCGTTTTGCGAGGCATACAGCACCTGGTCTTACGGGCGGCACTCTGCGGGAGACGCGGAAGGCCGAGTTACCCCCGCTCAGGATGCCTTGAGAGCGTTCCTCCGTGCGGCCGAGCTCTCATGGCGCGACTGGGATGCCGACATGCTCGCCGATGCAGCGTGGTACCTGGAAGAGATCAAGGCTATGGTGGGGTAAGGTGCGCCTTTCACTGACTTACGCTGATAGGGGGGTGGTCATCGGAGCGGACCGGATATGGGTGACAGGGGCGAGATAGGTGCTGGGTTCGGTGGATGCCTGGTTTCTGACACGACCCTACTAAAGACAGGAGGAGGTAATACGAGATGTCGAGGTTTTCAAGAGTGACGAGGCGGCTTGTCCTGGTTTGCGTTGCGTGTCTCGCGCTCATGCTGGTAGCGGTCCCGCTGGCGAGCGCCGCCAAGAAGGTCACCATCAGCTTCTGGCAGGCGGGCGGTAACCCGGAGACCAGCGCGCTCGTGCGTCAGATCATCAAGGAGTTCGAAGCCGCGAACCCCGATGTACAGGTAAACTTCCAGGCGATCCCGTGGGCTGAAGACCCTCACACCAAGTTTCAGGCCGCTATGGTGGGTGGCACGATCGCCGATGTCTTCACGGTCGGGGACCCGTTCGAACATGTGCTCGCGGCTGCAGATGGGCTTGAACCGCTTGATGGTTATATGTCAACAGAGATGAGGAACGACTTTTACCCGCAGTTCCTTGAGAGGACCAAGTACAACGGGAAAGTCTATGCCTTGCCGTGGTTCGGTACGATACGCGCCATGTTCTACAGGAAGGACCTTCTAGCGGCTGCTGGTGTCCCTGAACCGACGACCAGCTGGACCTGGGAGGAGTTCGTGACATATGCGAAGAAGCTGACGCGCGACCTCAACGGTGACGGCGTAATCGATCAGTACGGGTTCGGAACCTCCGGGCGCTATGTCTCGCAGTTCCAGCCCTTCGTGCGCCAGAACGGGGCTAACTTCGTAGATGAGGAGCGGAACGTAGCCACCGCCAATGATCCTGCTGTCGTCGAGGCTGTACAGTTCTATATCGACCTCGTTCGGACACACAAGGTCACGCCACCCGGTATAACAACGATAAACCTGCAAGAAATCCAAAAGATGTTTGCTGAAGGGAAAGTGGCCCTGTTCTTCGACTGCGAGGATTCTGCCGTAATGTTCTCCAGGGAGCCTGCGCTCGCTGGGAAGTTCGGGGTTGGCCTGCTGCCGCACAGGAAGCGCCAGGCTGCCTTTGCAGGCACCGACGTGGTCGTCATGTCGAAGCAATCCAAGAACAAAGAGGCCGCGTGGAAGTTCATAGAGTTTTTCCTGTCCCCGAAGTCGATGGCTGAGTACTGCAAGCTCTCCGGTTTCTCCCCGGCGAGGAAGTCTCTAGCAGGACATGAGTACTTCAAGGATCCTATCAGGCAGGCGTTTGCCAAGCAGCTTGAGGTTGGGGGATACTTCTACTTCAAGCATCCCAAAGCATCAGGCATTACGCAGTTGATACGGCCGGAGGTGCAAGAGGCGATGGAAGGCAAGAAGACGGTTAAGCAGGCTATGGACGATCTCCAGAAGAAGCTGGAGGAGCTGCTGAAGAAGCCGTGAGTCACCAGGGGGCAAGGTTCGAAGGCCTCCGCCGGGCATCTGCCCGGCGGAGGCGGTAGCCCGGAAAGTGGGGGGATGTTGGATGAAGCACACGACAACGACAGCGACGGGTGGCAACACCCAGGCCGCCTGGACCCGCGGTGTAAGGCCGAAGGGAAGGCGCAAGGCCCTACTGTACAGGGTCGCCGAGCTCTTGGAGTCGTACTCTATGATGGCTCCCGCATACATGGTTTTTCTGGTGTTCATCTTCATACCAGTGGTCTGGGCTTTCTACCTGAGCTTATTCGACTACAGCATCCTGTCCTTGAAACATCCCGAGTTCGCTGGGCTCGCGAACTTTGCGAAGATGTTCGGCGACAGCGTCTTCAGGGTTTCGGTCTGGAATACCGTGCGGTACAGCCTCGGTACCGTGCCGGCACGCCTGGTGTTGGGCCTTGCGCTGGCCCTTCTACTCGATCAGAAGAACCTGTTCGGGAAGAACTTTCTACGAACGGTTTACTTCCTGCCGGTTGTCACCTCGATGGTTGCAGCCTCGATCGTCTGGTCGCTGGTTTTCAATGCGAGCGAGGCTGGTCTCGCAAACCAGATGTTGAAGGCCTTAGGCTTCGCCCCGAAGGGATGGCTTGCCGATTCCAAACTCGCAATGCTCTCCGTATGCATAATGAGCATATGGAAGGAACTGGGTTACGTCATGACCATCTTCCTCGCGGGCCTTCAGGGGATTCCGCTGGAACTATATGAGGCCGCGGCGATCGATGGCGTAACGGGGTGGCAGAAGATCCGGTTCATAACCATTCCCCTGCTCAGACCGACAACCTTCTTCATCCTTGTCTGCGAAGTCATCGGATCGTTCCAGGTGTTTACGCCAACGTATGTCATGACAGGCGGCGGGCCTGGCTACAGCACCACGACACTCATCAACCTCCTGTACACAAAGGGGTTCTTCGAGTTCGACATGGGCTACGCCAGTGCGCTCGCAGTTGCATTGTTCCTCGGTCTGCTGCTGCTAAGCTGGGTTATGCGCCGCGTCTTCCGGGCGGAGGAGATAGTCTACTAAGTACTAAGCAGCGCCGCCCGGACCTTGTGGCTGCCGACGACAAGCCGGAGGTGAAATGGCTTGAATAGGGGAAACGACAGACATAGCCGGGGATTGATCCTCGAGATAGTCAAGTATGCAGTGCTCATCCTCGGTGCCTTTGCGATGGCAGTACCCTTTATTTGGATGGTTTCGACTTCACTGATTCCTGATTCGGTCATCATATCGTACCAGCTGATCCCGACGAGAGTCACGTTGGCCAACTACGTGAAGGCCTGGAACTTCTCCCGGAACTTTGATGAATCCGTGAGCCTTGGCACCTTCTTCCTGAACAGTCTCATCGTAAGTGTGTGCATCACCGGGCCCGCGCTGATAATAGATTCTCTTGCAGGCTATGTTCTGGCCAGAAGGAGGATTCCCGGTAAGGACCTTCTGTTCTACCTCGCGCTGGGGACCATGATGATCCCGTTCTACGTGATCGCCATTCCGCTGTATCTTGTCGTCCGTAGACTAGGGTGGCTGGATTCATATCAAGGCATGATAGCGCCGTTCCTGGCAAGCGGGTTTGGGATCTTCATGTTCAAACAGTTTTTCCAGACGATCCCTCAAGACCTCGAGGACGCGGCCCGGGTTGACGGCTGCTCCGCGTATCGGACATACGCGTCCATAATGCTTCCCCTCGCGAAGCCGGTTACAGCTACTATGGCGATATTCAAGGCGATGTGGTCCTGGAACCTGTTCTTCTGGCCGTTATTGATAGTCAACAACATCAGGCTTAAGACCCTTCCGCTGGCTCTTACGATGTTCAGAGGTCTTAACGTCACACAGTGGGGGATGCTGTGCGCGGGGATGACGCTAGCGACGCTGCCGATAGTGATCGTGTACCTGTCGATGCAGAACATGTTCCAGAAGGGGATTACCATGGGTTCACTGAAGGGCTGATTGGCAGGCCAGGCAGGTGTCAAAACCCTGCTGGAAAGGTCTCAGAGAACTCCTTCCGGGGCACCTGTCGGGGGCAAGCTGTAACCCTGACGTAAAGTGCCTCAGGTTGAGGATGCCAAGTGAGGTGCAGGAGGACAGCATGGAGAACGCTGGCGGCGACATGAGCATCGAACGAATGCTGCACTCCATGGATCTGCGGAAAAAAGTAGGCCAAATGGTAATGGTCGGCTTCCCGGAACCATTTGAGGGCGAAGTTCCTACCGGGATCCAACAGCTCGTCCGCGATCCTGGCGTAGGCGGGGTTGTGGCCTTCGCAAGGAACGCAAGGACTCCCGAGTCTATGAAGGCACTAACTAGTGCCCTGCAAGACGCAGCCCGGGCTGCAGGAGCGGTCGCACCGCTGCTTATCATGGCTGACCAGGAAGGCGGCATCGTAATGCAGGTAACCGAGGAGGCCTGTGTGTTTCCGGGCAACATGGCGATCGGAGCTACCGGCAACTCCCAATACGCGTACGAAGCTGCACACGTAATGGGCACCGAAGCGCTTGCAATGGGGATTAACACCGTCTGTGCCCCGGTCGTCGACGTAAATGCTGAGGCAGACAATCCCATCATAGGGCTCCGCGCGTTCGGGGACGACCCGGGTGAGGTATCGAGGCTTGGGGAGGCAATGATCCGGGGATACGCCGACGCAGGTGTGCTGTGCATGGCGAAACACTTCCCCGGTCATGGCAGGACAAGGTACGACACCCACGAAGAGGTGCCAACCGTTCAATTCCTCCGGGAGGACCTCGAGGAGGTGGACCTGGCGCCATTCAAAGCAGCTATCCCAGCGGGTGCTCCGATGGTCATGACAGCTCATATACGCTACCCGTCACTCAGCGGCCCTGCGGCCATGCCTGCAACGCTTTCCCGCGAGATCCTCACGGAGCTGCTTCGACGCGAGATGCAGTTTAACGGCATTGTCATAACAGACTGCCTTGAAATGAAGGCCATAAAAGACAATTTCGGGCCAGGCGAAGCCGCCGTAAGAGCCATAAGGGCAGGCGCCGACATTGTCCTTATGTGCCACACTTTGGCTGTGCAGAAACAGGCTATCGAGGCAGTGCTGGCGGCTGTTGAAAGAGGGGCGATCTCTCAGCAGCAGATCGACGAGTCAGTGCGCAGGATCCTGAGCGCCAAGACGGCATGGATACCTGGTTTCGATGAAGCGCAAACCGGATACGGCAGACCGCTCGAGTGTGTTGGTTGCGAGGCACACAGACGTGTAGAGCAAAAGCTTGCCCAGGCTTCCATCACAGTCGTCAGGAACAACCAAGGTCTGCTGCCTCTGGCGCCGTCTGATAGAGATAGGTATGTGGTTGTGTACCCTGCAACAATGCCGCTTCTGCGAGTAGAGGACCTTTGCGAAACCTCAAGCGTCCTCGGTCAGGCTATCAGA
>JBFMGS010000015.1:35266-41427 GCA_040752635.1 Bacillota bacterium | reverse complement strand
GGTAACCGGCGGTCGCCCACCATTCATAGTATGTAGTGACCGCAACGGGCGTGGCTGCGACTTTCATGTACAGGGCTTTCGCGTCAGGAGGTGAAGCCGTGGCTGTTGTTGAAGACGATACCGGGCAGGAGGTCCCGCTCTCCTCCGTTCCCATGGGTTGCACGTGCCGGGTCGTCCGGCTCCTGGTCTCCGACCATGTCAGGAGGCGACTCCTCGACATCGGCCTTGTCCCGGCCACCACCGTCACTGCAGTCCGGCGCAGCGCCGCGGGTGATCCCACCGCATACCTTATAAGGGGCGCGCTAATCGCGCTCAGAAGGGAACAGGCGAGCAAAGTGATGGTGCGGGTTTGCGCGCGCCAGAAACCGTCTGTCTCAAGCTAAGCGCTCCGGGAACTACAGCCGGAGTGTGAGCCAAGGCAAGGGGGCGTGTGTTTAGTGGGATCCCTACGCGCTCGGGTGCTAAAGGCCGCATCCGGCGCAGCCTGTATAGCACTGGGCCGCGCTCGGCGACTTCTAAAGCTCCCCATCGGGGCACAAGATCGGACGGGCGGCGCAACGCGCGTGCACCACGACAAGGGCCGCCGGCAGTCCCCCGGCCCGAGCGGCAGCGTTTCCTGGGCGCCCGGTGCTACGCGGTACGCCGCGACCGATCTTCGGAGTCGGCCTTGCCCCCGCTACACGGTAGCCCTTGCCGGTAACCCTAATACGGGCAAGAGCACTGTGTTCAACGCGCTCACCGGGCTTGGGCAGCACACGGGCAACTGGCCCGGCAAGACCGTGGTGAAGGCTGAAGGCACCTGTCTGCACAGAGACACGCTCTTTCGCATCGTTGACCTTCCAGGCACGTACTCGCTCCTGGCCAACTCCCCGGAGGAACAGGTCGCAAGGGATTTCATCTGTTTCGGCGGCGCTGACGTGACCGCGGTAGTAACAGACGCCACATGTCTTGAGCGCAACCTTAACCTCGTTCTCCAGGTTATGGAGATGACGCCCAACGTAGTCGTGTGCGTGAACCTCATTGACGAGGCGCGGCGCAAGGAGATATTTGTGGACGTGAAGGGACTTTCATTCGAACTCGGAGTTCCAGTTGTCCCCACGGTAGCGCGCGTAGGGGAAGGTCTGTCGGATCTTATGGACGCGATCGAAGCCGTGGCAACCAGACGCGTAAGGACGACTCCGCTGCAGATTACATACAGCGCAGAAATCGAGGCTGCCGCCCGCGACCTTGAGCCCCACCTGGAGAGGCTCCTCGGGGGCGTCTTCAGCGATACCTCCATCCGCTGGTTTGCTCTAAGACTCATTGACGGTGACCCTGGGCTCGTCGTCACCGTTTATGAAAGAATGGAGGCGGTACGGGTCGGGGGCTCAAGGGCACAGGGCTCGTCCCGTCGCGTGGTTGCAGGGAGCGGGATGCCGGCATGAACCAAGCACCTGACAGGCAGTTCCTGAACGTTTTGAATGCGGCCAGGGAGGCCAGGGCCCAGGTGCACGACGATGCCCGCGACCTCATGGTGACCAGGATCTACGAAGTCGCGCACGGTATCTCAGAGAGGATTGTGCGCCGCGACGCTCAGGCACGATATGACTGGGACGCCCGCCTCGACGACATGCTCACGTCGAGGATCTTCGGGTACCCGGCAATGCTTGCCCTTCTTGCCGCCCTGTTTTGGGTGACCCTCATCGGAGCCAACTGGCCGTCCCAACTCCTTGCCGCGGTCCTTTTCTGGGGGCAGGACCGGTTATCAGAGCTCTTTGCCTGGCTCGGTGTCCCGGCGTGGCTTCATGGGGTGGTCGTCCTTGGCGCATACAGGGCGGTTGCGTGGGTGGTCTCCGTCATGCTTCCGCCGATGGCGATATTCTTCCCATGCTTTACGCTGCTCGAGGACCTGGGATATCTGCCGAGGGTCGCTTTCAACCTCGACGCTTTCTTCAAGCGGGCAGGCAGCCACGGAAAGCAGGCTCTCACCATGTGCATGGGTTTCGGGTGCAACGCCGCAGGAGTCGTAGCATGCCGGATAATAGACTCCCCAAGGGAGAGGCTCATTGCCATCTTGACCAACAATTTCGTGCCGTGCAACGGGCGGTTCCCTACGCTGATAGCCATGTCCGCCATGTTCCTCGCAGGCGGAGGTACAGCCGGCCTCGGCCCCGGCGCCGCCGCCCTTTCCCTTCTTGGCGCCGTTCTTCTCGGGGTCGCGGTGACCCTCGGCGTGTCCTGGCTTCTGTCAAGGACGGTTCTCCGAGGCATGCCGTCCGCATTCGCGCTGGAACTCCCGCCGTATCGAAAGCCACAGGTTACAAAGGTGGTCGTGAGGTCCTTCCTCGACCGGACCGTGTTCGTGCTCGTGCGGGCCGCCACCGTGGCCGCGCCCGCCGGGGCGATAACGTGGATCCTTGGAAATGCCACGGCAGGAGATGCCAGCCTGCTGGTCCACCTTGCAGGGATTCTTCAGTCTTTCGGCAAGCTCATCGGCCTCGACGGGTTGGTCCTCACCTCATTTCTGCTGGGACTACCCGCGAATGAGATAGTCATCCCTATACTGATAATGGCGTACTCGCGCGCGGGAAGCATGGTGAAAGTAGGTAGCCTGACATCCCTTCGCGCACTCCTGTTGTCAAACGGATGGACGCCGCTTACCGCTATATGCTTCGTTCTCTTCTCGATCCTCCATTACCCGTGCGCTACAACCTTGTGGACTATCTGGCACGAAACGCGAAGCGCCAGGTGGACGGCGCTGGCGACTCTCGTCCCGCTCGCGGTCGCATGCGCCGCGTGTTTCGCGGTGGCCTCTGTCGCAAGGCTTCTCGGCACGGCTTGATTTAATACGTTTGGGGGGATAGCCGAGTCGGTTGCCTTCTGCTATAATCACCGTAGGAAGATGATTCCAAATACCGTCAGGAGGGAGGAATAAGATGGGAGCGCCCGACAAGGCTCATGAAACGGCACCCAGTTATGGTTCAGGCCGCGTCCTCCTAACATACGACGACTACTGCCGGACACCTGACGACGTGCGATATGAACTAATAGAGGGGGAGCTCCTGATCGTGACGTCACCCAATGTATGCCACCAGAGGATCAGCGGTCAACTCTCGCCTTCATGCGGCGCCTATCCTCCCGTCTTCTGACGCACGTTGCCTATTCCACACCGAAATCCACAAGCACTTTCAGGCTTCCGCGGGCACCTGCGCGCTCGAAAGCTCGAACCCCCTCGCAAGCAGGGTAAACGGCGTCGATGAGGCGCTCAGTATCGATCTTACGCTCTTCGAGAAGTCGTACCGCTGGAGGAAACGGCCCGCACCTCGATCCGATGCAGGTTACTTCATTCACGACGAGAGGTGAGAGATTCAACGAGGCCTCTCCATGAAAAGTGCTTTTGAGTACGATCGTCCCTCGGGGACGCACAAGCGCCATGGCTGCGTAAAACCCTGATGGATTGCCCGTGCACTCCACCACCACGTCCGCCCGGTCGTGCAGGTCCCCGGCGAACGCTGCCCTGATACCCATGCTCCTGGCGATCGCCAGTTTCTCTTCGTGTCGGCCTGCCAGGGTCACTGCATGCCCCGCGGCGTGAATGACTAGCGCAGTAAGCAGCCCAAGCTTCCCGTCGCCGAGCACCACTATCTCGTCGGACGGACGGATATGTGCCTGCTCAAGGACCTCCACCGCCGCCGCCAGCGGCTCAACGAAAACCGCCTGGCGATCGGTGACGGACTCGGGCACTCGATGGAGGTTCTCCTGCGGGAGCACGACGTAGTCTGCAAGGCACCCCTGCCAGCCGCGCATGCCCATTGTCCGAACGCATTCGCAGTGTCGAGGGTACCCCCTCCGGCACGTGCGGCAATCCCCACAAGGGATGTTGATCTCCCCGACTACCCGCTTGCCGATGAGTTCCCGATCGTCTACGTCTTCGACTGTTCCCACGAACTCATGGCCCAGGATACCCTGGAAATCGAGGTACCCCCGGGTGATCTCCAGGTCCGTGTTACAGATCCCTGCGAGGCGGACCCGCACCAACGCCTGCCCCTCGCCCCTTGGCGGAACCGGCGCATCCCGCCGTAAAGAGAGGCTCCCGTCAAACACGAGCGCCCTCACGTGCTCTTCCCTCCCACCCTGCGGGGATATATGCTCAGTGCCGGCCCCATCCCGGCCACGGCACGCTCATGCTCCATTAGCAGCAAGGCGGACCATAGCGTCTAGCGCGATCACTGATTCTTGCTCGATCGCCTGCGTAACTACCTCCCGGTTGGGGTTGTACGCGTCTCCTTCAAACTCTATAGCCATCCCGTCCACAGCAAGGATGGCCCCCGCCCGGGCCCCGCGAAGCGCCGCCACAATGAGGAGCGCGGAGGCCTCCATCTCCACGCCCACAACCCCTGCCTGGCTCATCTGGGCGTTAGGCAGCGGAAGAATCGCAGGATAGAACGCCCCTACAGAAAGGACCACACCCCGCGTGATCCGGGCTCCCCGTTTGACGCCTGCATCGTATAGGGCGTCAGCGATCTTACTATCGGCTATTGCCGGAAAAGAGAGCGGGACAAGCTGGCTTGTCACGCCATCCTCGCGCACAGCCCCGGTGGCGACGATGAGATCGCCATCTACGACGGAACGGTTCAGGGACCCGGCCGTCCCCACCCGGATCAGGATCCGGGCGCCGGCCTTGATAAGCTCCTCGAAGCAGACACAAGCTCCCGCCGCCCCGACGCCGTGTGACGCGACGGTTATCGGCACGCCTTGATACTCGCCGTTCACAATTCGATACTCGCGGTTATACGCGAGTTCTCTCGCGCTGTCCAGGTGGCCCGCTATCACATGCGTCCTTCGCGGGTCGCCGCAGACGATCGCGTATGGCGAGACATCACCGGGATGAATCTTCAGGATGGGCAGCATTTTCGTATCCGCCATCGCGGTCCCCCCACTGTGACCTCTCTTTACATGCGCTTATTCCGTATCGTTTCGCATGGTTCGGCCGCCCGGCCTGAGCGGGGCGCTGGCCTTTACATTGGTGTGAACCCTCAACCCTCGTGCCCGTCTTGAGCCAACAGCGCCTTCAGGCTGTCTGAGTAGGGGGGATAGACTACTCCCCTCTCAGTGATGATCGCGGTAACGTAGCGCGACGGAGTGACATCGAATGCAGGATTAAACACCGCCACGCCCGCCGGGGCGATTCGTTGACCAAGGATTTCCACTACCTCTTTGGGATCCCTCTCCTCGATGGGGATCTGGGCACCTGACGCGAGAGACAGGTCGAGTGTCGAGGTGGGGGCAGCCACGTAAAAAGGAACGGCGTTCTCCCTGGCGAGCACCGCAAGGCTGTACGTGCCGACCTTGTTTGCAACGTCTCCGTTCGCCGCGATCCTATCCGCCCCTACGATAACGCAGTCGATCTTCCCCAGGCTCATAACGTACCCTGCCATGCTATCGGTGATGAGCGTTACAGGGATGTCATCTTCCAGGAGCTCAAAGGCGGTAAGCCTGGCGCCCTGCAGAAAGGGGCGGGTCTCGTCGGCGAAGACGCGCACCCGCTTGCCCGCCTCTATAGCAGCCCGGACCACCCCGAGAGCGGTTCCGTACCCGGCTGTGGCGAGGGTGCCCGCGTTGCAGTGCGTCAGCACTGTCACAGGGTCGCCAAGCAGGGCCGCGCCGTTCTGGCCGATGCAGCGGTTCGCTTCTACATCTTCAGCTTCCATTCTCGCGGCAGCGGACGCCAGGACATTCGGGATGTTACGCCAATCCCCTGCAGACCTTGCAGCGTAGAGCATCTTGTTTACAGCCCACGTGAGGTTGACTGCGGTCGGCCTGGCAGCTACGAGCTCGTCCGCGGCGCATCTCAAGCCTTCAAGATAGGTATCCCGGCTGTTTGCATCTATTTCGTAAGACGCAAGAACCATTGCGTAGGCGGCGCTTATGCCAATAGCCGGCGCTCCCCTTACCTTCATCGTACGGATCGCATCAACCACATCGCGGTAGCCCCGGCATGTAACGTACCTCTTCTCCCCCGGCAAGCGAGTCTGGTCAAGAAGGTCCAGGCTCCGCTCGTTCCACACGATGGCCCTCAGCACTTACTATCCACACCCTCTAGATCCCTAACGCTGTCCTGATGTGCAACGGCGGCCGACATCCACCACAAAACCCCGGGAACAGGGCGTCCCAATATCGTT
>JBFMGS010000015.1:0-35166 GCA_040752635.1 Bacillota bacterium | reverse complement strand
GTTAGCTGATGCGGTACTTCCGGACGCCCTCTTCGTAGAGGTCGTTGCCGTATATGTCGTTTATAACGGTAGCGGGAAACCCATCAACTGTCAACCTTCTGATAGCCTCGGGACCCAGGTCTTCGTATGCCACAAGTTCCGATTCTTTCACGCACTTTGCAAGGAGCGCCCCTGCCCCGCCTATGGCAGCGAAATATACGGCCCTGTACTTGACCACGGCTTGCCTAACTGGTTGGGACCTGCTCCCTTTGCCGATCATCCCTTTCAGCCCGTGCTCCAGCAGTAAAGGGGCGTACGAATCCATGCGGTAGCTCGTGGTTGGGCCCGCCGAACCGATAGGCTGTCCCGGCCGCGCCGGCGTGGGTCCAACGTAGTAGATGATCTGGCCGCGGATGTCCATGGGTAGATCTTTACCCTCTTTGAGCAGGGCAACAAGTCTTTTATGCGCGGCATCCCTCGCGGTGTACAATACACCCGATATCCTCACGTTGTCACCGGCCTTTAGCCGGGCCACAGTCTCGTCCGTAAGCGGCGTCGAGATTTCGATTATCACTTCCCATACCTCCTACAGCACGACTGTCTCGTGCGGTCCAACATGGCAGTTGATGTTGACTGCCACGGGAAGGCTCGCGATATGACAGGGCGCGGTCTCAATGTTCACAGCGAGCGCAGTCGTCCTGCCCCCGAATCCCTGAGGGCCTATCCCGAGCTTGTTGACCTCGGCCAAGAGCTCCTTCTCTAGCTCCGCATACATTGGGTCAGGGTTACGGGAACCCGCAGGGCGTAGGAGCGCTTTCTTGGCAAGAAGGGCAACCCTGTCGAAGGTGCCCCCGATGCCGACCCCAACTATAATAGGAGGACAGGGGTTCGAGCCCGCTTTCCTCACCTGATCCACCACAAACTGCTTAACGCCATCCACTCCGACCGCAGGCGCCAGCATAGCGAGCCCGCTCATGTTCTCTGCCCCGCCGCCCTTCGGGGCTACCGTTATCTTGAGATCCTCGCCCGGGACGATGTCCACGTAGATCATAGCAGGCGTGTTGTCCCCCGTGTTCACCCTCTTGAAAAGAGGGTCGTTGACCAGGGACTTTCGTAGATAGCCTTCTGTATAACCCTGTCTGACCCCCTCGTTGATGGCCTCGTACAGGTCTCCCCCGACAAGATGAACGTCCTGTCCCAGCTCGAGAAAGACCATCGCCACCCCTGTATCCTGGCACGCGGGCACGCCTTCTTCTCTCGCGATCCTGTGGTTTTCAAGGATCTGCTCGAGAATCTCCCTGCCGACCGGGGACTCTTCAGTATCTGCAGCACTCTCGAGTGCAGCGATGGTCTCGCGGGGCACGTTACAGTTGGCGCTTATACATAATCTCTTGACGGCAGAAGTCACTTCTCCAACGGGGATCTCCCGTAATCGACCGGAACTCACCGTATTCACGCGGCGTCGGTAGCCTCCGCCTTTAGGTGTGAGGAGACGCCGCTCCCTCCTTTTCCATTACTGTAGCTTCTTCGCCGCGCCGAGTAATGTTTGCCTCGCCAGTGTTATCCAGGCCTGTCAGGCCCAACACACTGGCTTAGACCCTGTATGCCTGTCCAATGCTGGACGACAGGGCCTGGAGCTGGCGCGTACCCCAGGGTGTCATGACCTGGATAACATAGCCCGATGGCCTTTCGGCCCTGGCCGAGGCAGGTCAGCTCCGGGCTCGCTCGTCGCAAGCCCCCGCGTTTATGCGTGGCATAGCTGACCTATTTGCCCGTTACGGACACCCCGTCTATCTGGACGTAGGGCAGCCTCGTATCCCCGAGAGTCACGACTTCTCTCGAGACGGCGGTGATATGGTGAAGTAGTTCGTAGATGTTGCCTGCGATCATTACCTCCTTTACCGGCCTTGCGAGCTCGCCGTTCTCGATATAGTGGCCGCCCTTGACAACCCCCGAGAAATCACCGCTTATTGGATCGAGGGTTCCGGAGAACCGGTTGACCATGAGGCCCTTAGAGCAACTTCGGATAATCTCGTCCAGCGGTGTCTTGCCCGGCGCGAACACGAGGTTAGTGGTGCCGATGCCCGGCAGGCTCTGATCGCTGCCAACCGCCCGGCCATTCGATCTCCTTCCCTCCTTACGAGCGGTGTAGCAGTTGTGCAGGTAATGGTTGAGCGTTCCCCCGGCGATGATCTGAAGAGGCTCGGGCGGCACACCCTCGCGGTCGAACACGGTTGAGCCTACGCCTCCCGGTATGCGGGGATCGTCCACCAAGGATAACAGCTCGGCAGCCACCTTGGAGCCGATCTTTCCTTTCCACTGGGATCGGCCGTTCTGGACGTTCTCGGCGTTCACGGAGAACTTGACCGGTCCTCCGATAAGTTCGGGACCTGCGTAAGGAGTGATTATCACAGCCCCCTTGAAGCTGGGAATGGTCGTCGCCCCAAGGGACTTTACGACCTTTTCCCCGAGCCGCCGTCCGATGGCCGCCGGATCAATGCCCGACAGCACACATGAAGCGGAATACTCGACATCAAAGGATGAAACGTCGTCCCCATCGCGCGCGAAACCCATGCCGACGCATGTAAACGCGCTGCCGCGCTGGGATACGCCCACCCCTTTGGAGTTCACGACGGCTTCCTCACTCAACTGGGCGGTAAAACTTGCAGAATCGATGGTGACGCGGCGGTCGTAGCCTCGCGCCGCCTCAACGAAACTGCGCCCCAGGTCGAGCACGTTCTCCAGCTTCACACCGGAGGCTTTTTCGTCGTAGATCCCTGGAACCGGCTTTGCCTCGGAAGGTTCAGGCAGGTAGTGGTTGGGATCCTCCGGCGAAGCGGTCGCGATGGCGATGGCGGCGCTGATGGTATCATCGAGCACCTCACGGGTGAGAACATTCGTCGCCGCAAAGCCCTGCCTGCGATCGCGGATCACGCGGACCCCGACGCCTTCGTAAGTGTCCCCTTTCGGCACCTGAAGGTCGTTCTTCTCGAAAACCGCCTCGAGCTTTCGAGTCTTGAGGTAGTAAACCTCGGCCTCGTCCGCGCCCATGGCCGTGGCGCGGCGGACCAGCTCCTCGCAAAGATCCAGGCCCTTCACTTCAAGTCCCCCTCTACTCTTGACGTCCGCCGATGGTCACGCGGCAGCGCAGGTACGGGCCGCCGGCATCGACCTTCGCAGGCTGCCATTTGCCGCAATGACTCGCTCCCAGGTCTAGCTCGAAGTCTTTTGAGATGGCATCCACGCTCTTTAGCACCTCGAAGGCCTGACCTGAGATGGTCATCCCCTTGACGAGCTCTCCTACCTTGCCGCGCTCGATCTTGTAGGCCTCAGCTACTCCGAACATGAACTCGGCGGTAGCGTCGGCCTGCCCTCCCTGCCCCATTCCCTTCAGGAAGAACCCTTCCTCTACTCCGGCGATCATGTCGTCCAGGTCGGCCTCGCCAGGAAGAATGAAGGTATTGGTCATTCGGATGATCGGCTCATCCCGGTATGTGAACGCTCGCGCGTTGCCCCGGGGCTCGGTCCCGAACGCTGCTGCAGATTCGCGACTGTGGAGGTAATTGCGCAGGATTCCCTTGTCAATGATGACGGTTCTCTCGCCTTGCACGCCCTCATCGTCTACCAGCACCATCCCTGCGGCGCCCGCCACCGTCCCATCATCCACCAGCGTCACCAGGTCGCTTGCGACCATCTCGCCGATCTTGTCTTTCACCACGGACCCGCTCTGGACGAAATCCGCTTCGACCGTGTGCCCTATGGCTTCGTGTGACAGGACCCCGACAAGCTCCGGATCGAGAATAACAGTGTACTGCCCGCCCTTTGCATATCCTGCATCGAGCTTCTTTAATGCCAGTTCCACAACCTGATCGACCGCTCGATTGAGTTCCTTCTTCTTCATGAGATCCTGCCAGGTGCCGGTCACACCCCATCCTTCCCCCGCAGCCTCACGCTTGCCATCACGCAGGGCGGTGGCCATTACATGAAAGCTCGGCTTGTTGTCTCTTATGTGTGCTTGAGCACCATCAGAGGTTACGATGAACTTCTCGTCGGCGTATTGGGTATAGACAACGATGCTTCCAACCACCAGCGGGGAGGCATCGCGCATACGCTTCTCGGCCGCAAGGACGGTCTCGATCTTCGTTGCGATGTCCGGCTCCCCCGCGTCGTCCTGGTAGATGAACTCGCCCCTGGCAAGGCGCGCCGGCGCGAGCGTGGCCCTCTCCCGCCGAAGCCTTGCACCTGCCCTCGCTGCCTGAGACGCTTCGGCGAGCGCCTTCGAGAGCCCCGATTCGCTCACATCGGTAGTGGACACAAATCCCCAGGAGCCATCGACAAGGCACCGCACGCCGGCGCCGGCCAGGGTCCGCCGCTCAACCTGCTTCAACGCACCATTGCGAGCCTCGATGACCGTCTGCAGGCGCCTGTGATACCGGATCTCGGCGTACCCTTCGGCACCGGCTACGACCGCCTTCAATAGGTCCAACATCTCCGCACCTTCCCTCCAAATGACTGCGATCCCGGGTGACCCGCGACCCGCACTCTGAATCCTCTACACGTTTTCCACCGCAGCACAACCCGCCGCGAAAATCCTGCGTCGCGGGCGCCAACCGAAGCACCCGTTATTAATTCGCCGAAAACGCCCAAATCCTTCCCGAGCGGATTGGTTTTCTGCAAGTTGGGCAGTTGGGACGGGCCGCCCATGGTCATGGGGTGCCTCTCTCAGGCTTTACCGTGAAGGTGTGGCCATCGCTTGCCACAACGATGCTGCCGCTACGGTCCGTGCGGTAGATCTTATCGGTGTAATCCTGAAGATTGAGGATGGTGACGCGATGAGGATGGCCATAGGGATTACCCGAACCTGCCTGGATCACAGCAACCCTGGGCTTAACCTTCTTGAGGAACCACGGGCTTGAGGAAGACCTGCTGCCGTGGTGTGCGACCTTGAGGACGGTCGCCTGGAGATCGGCGCCCCTGCCAAGCATCGCATTCTCTGCTTCCTTCTCTACGTCAGCCGTCAGCAAGAAGCTTACCTTTCCGTACGAGATCTTGATGACCACAGAGCAATCGTTGACGCTTTCAGGGAGCGGTTCGGCCGGGTTCAAAACATCCACCTCCAGCTCTGAGTCGAGCGTGATTTCGTCCCCGGCTCTCCCGAGCCTGAAAGGGATGTCTTTCTGGTCTACGAGCGTGAGGAATCGCTCATACGTCGCAGTAGTGTGAACCTTTCCGGGATCTACCACAAGCCCCACGGGAAACGTCCTGAGCACCTCCTGGAGTCCGCCTATGTGATCGGCATGGGGATGCGTAGCCACCAGGACGTCGATTCTCTCAACCCCGCTCGTCTTCAGGTATGACAAGAGCCGCTCCGAGGCCTCGACCGGGCCGCCGTCGATGAGCATCGTCTTGCCGGAGGGCGTTTGCACAAGAATGGAGTCACCCTGGCCGACGTCGATGAAATGCACGACGAGTTCGGCCTTTGCGGGGCCTGTCGCGCCGCGGGCGCCTGGCAAGGGCAAAAGAAAGACCGCGAGGAGGAACACGAGGGCGAAGGCCGCAAGGGCTGCCGGCCAACGGACTTTCCTCGGAGACCGGTGTGGCGAAGTGAAGCAACAGGCCGGCAAGAGCCTGTCGATGGACATGCGCCTAGTCATGCAAATACCTCCCCCTTGCCAGCTAAGACGGTCGCCCCAGGCTCACGCCACGTCTAGCATGCGGACTCTGCTGGGGGTCGCCGGTGCTCGCATGTACTTTTCGTGCAAGCCTCTCTGGCTCCTTCATACCGTCCGGGTTCAGCTGCAGCCCCGCGCGAGCCGCCGGTGAAAGCCAGAGCCCGCAGCCGTGGCGCCTTTCAGCGCCGCATGACCGCGGGCCCGACCAGCTCACAACACATCACCGGAGATAGGGCCGCCGCAAGCCGCATCCTCTAGTTCGCTCCCACCCTACCGGGATAGCGCCTGAATCTCGGACTCCAGAGCCTGCACCTTCTGCTCATCCACAAGATACACGAGGTTCCTTCCGGTAACGACTGCGTAGTACCCTCTTTGAGTCTTGGAGCCAACCTTGAGTTCAACGATCTTTCCGTCGCCCAGGTCGAGTTCTACGCGTACGCGCGGACGGGCGAGTCCGTAACCGGACTCGCCAACGCCAGCCACAGCCTCGCCTGCGACATCGACGACCTTGATGTCTCGAAGTGCCGTCCAGAGCTTCTCCATGTCCTCCGGTGAAAAGGTCTTCGCGCCCCCTTTCACCGTCCACTTCTCGCCCTCCTTGACCACTTCAGGCGTTCCCGCGGCAGGAGCCTTGGAGAGCGAAGTTCCGGCTATACCAATGCTCTGACCTGGAAGAACACTCTTCCAGCCCTTGCCCTCCCTCAAGAAGGCCACGGCTTTTCCCTGGTCCTCGCAGGTGACGCGAAGGAGATCATCGTCGTTCCACGTGACGATGTCCTTCTTCATGAGATCAAGCGGGCTTGTCTCAAGGGGCGAGAACGCAGCCGGATTCACCAGGTATACCGAGGCCGACTCCGAAGTCCGCACGTAAAAACCCTTGCCATCCGGCCCGGGAGCCCCCACGAAGAGTTGCAACGGCGAGGTTCGTTCGGAGCTGATGGCGTCCACCCGTAGCCTCGGGTGGTCGAGCCCCCAGCGCGACAGGTCCTTCCCCTCATCGTCCACGAACTCCTGAGCTTCAAGTCCTGTCAGGTCCCAGATAAGGTCGCTCACCCGCCATCTGTCAGCTTCGTCGTCGAAGGGGTGCGCGATGCGCCACTCATCATTCGCCTTTTTCTCGAGCCTCATCTCAGCGCCGCCAGCTCTCAGAATCCGTAGGCCCGTGACGGAGCTACTTGCCATCCGGAAGATCTCCCGCTCACGCAGGTCGTCCAGGCTTTTCTGGAGTGCTGTCACGACACTAGATCCTAGAATGTATATGGGATCGCTTTCGCCAAGTTTAACATAACGGGCGCTTCCGACAGGTGTCATTGCGCCCACCAGCACGGTCTTCCTTCCCCGCTTCGTAGTAGCCGTCACCCGGGCCTCGGGCGAATCCAAGCCGAAAACCCGAAGGTCATCAGCCTTCTCTTGCACCTTTTTTTCGCAATTCAGCTTCGCAAGTGTGTCCACCACGCCTTTCACAGCGGCCTGGCTCGCGGCCACCCGCTTGGGTGCCGTGATTGCCCACTTGCCGTCTGCAGACCTTTCGAGCTCGACAACCCCGCCGGCCTGCTCGATGGCAAGGTGGGTAATGTCATCCGCTGGAACCTCGAGAATGATCTTCTCGCCATTCTTCTCAGGGGGCTTTATCCCCTCGACGAACAGGATGTACGCGCCGAGGGCCGCCAGGACGGCAAGCGCTATATACGTGCCTGCGAACTTCTTCATAGGTTACGCCTCCTCAGCCATATAGCGCCGCCGACCAGCACAAACATGAGTGGCAGCGCCACAACTGTGGAGTAGAACACGAACCTCGCCTGTCCTCCAGTCAAGTACACTTGCTGGAAGCTGGGCGACTTGGCCCGAATGGTTATGGACTCGGCCTTGCCTACGAGCCACGCGACGGAGTTCATGAAGAAGTCGATGTTCCCTTGAAATGTGACCACGTCGTTGTCGAGAAAACTGGCGTTGCCGACTACGAGCATCCTGGTTCGAAGCCCGGAGTCTTCGGAGTCGGCGGCTTGCGTAGCGCTTTCTGTTGAGGAAGCCCTCTCTTCACTCGGCTCCCCCGTATTCCCTGCTGTCCCGGGCTCTGCCTGGAGGGTGCGCTCTACGGCGCACGCAAGCATGAGAGGGCCCTTGTTGTCAGCTTTGGGATCGAACGAGACCTGTTTCGCCGCAAGGTCCATTTCGCCCCAGGATTTGTCCGTTGTCTCGAGAAGCGAAGACACAGTAACCCCGGGCGCCTCGGGGACGTCGATCTTGTACAGGCTCCGGCTTCTCGGAAGCACGGTCCCAAGCTTTTGTGACATCAGCTTGTCTGTGATGTCATGGTAACGCGCCTCCGGAATGGGGCTTGCCGCGTCCAGGAAATAGTGGCTTGCGGGGTCAATGACTACATCGTCGTTGAGCCCGACGCCCCACTTTCCGAGCATAGCCTTGAGGTTCGGAAGATCGTCTTTCCGGCCCGAGGGTTCGGCAAGCACCATGACCCTGCCGCCCTGGTTGAGGTAGGTCTCAATCACCGCGATCTCCTTGGGTGCGAGGTCCTTGCGTGGTCCCGCGATGACGAGGAGCGCCGCGCCCGACGGAACCTTCCCTTCGGTTGCGAGGTTTACGGTCTTGGTGGTGTAACCTTCACCTTCCAGAAACGACCTCGCCTGCCAGTAGTCTTGAATGAGATCCCGTTCATCGTGACCGGTGAGGAAGTACACTTCCTTCTCTTCTTCCTGGAGTACACCGATTATGGCTCTGGTAAACGCCTGTTCACCTGCGAACCCCGGCACCTGGCTCTCACCTTTGTATTCCGTGAGGTCATATTGCATGACCTTGCGAGATCTAGTGCCCGCCTCGACCACCGAAGTGCCATAGGCCGTGATCTCGTACTGCTTCGCAAGCGACGGGTTCTTGTCCGGATCGACGAACTCCACAGATATCTTCGAGCTTATCCGCGTGTACTCCTTGAGAAGGTCGCGGACCATCTGGCCGAGCGGGTCGCCTTCAGGGAAGAACGCGGTTATTTTGACGTTGCGGTCCATTCCGCGAAGCACCTTGCGGGTCGCGTCTGACAACGTGTACATTTTGTTCTGGGTAAGGTCGATCTTGGCCGGGTGGCGCGATACAACAAAGTTCACCATGAATACGATCGCTACCGCGGCAAAGGTCAGCACGAGGGCGTTTGAACCATAGCGCATCTTGCGACTCAGCAGGAGCTTTCGCATCGGGCAGGCGCGAGGTGTTATAGGTTTCATGCGCTCCACCTCCTGGAATCGATGACCCTTACGGCCAGGAAGAGAAACACGAAGATGAAGCTGACATAGAACAGGGTGTGAGACAGATCGATGATCCCCTTTTGGAAGTCATCGAAGTGCTTGAGAATGGAAAGAAGCGATATAGCGTCCCCCACGGGACCGGTGACCGCGGCGCTCACCCACCCCAGTATCCAGAACAACAAGAGAACGCCGAAGCCGACTACGCCCGCAACCATCTGGTTCTCCGTCAACGCTGAGGCAAAAGTCCCTGCGGCAAGACACGCCGCACCGAACAGGAACATCCCCAGGTAGCCCGAGAAGATCGGGCCCATGTCAGGGCTTCCGTAGAACATGAGGATAGCCGGGTAGAACAGGGTCACGGCCAGGAAGACCAGGTAGGTAAACACGCTCGCAAGATACTTTCCCACAACGATGGAGGTGATGCTCACCGGCGCGGTCATGAGAAGCTCGTCGGTGCCGAGTTTCCGTTCCTCCGCGATGAGCCGCATCGTAAGGACCGGCGCAACGAAGATGAACGTGACCGCCATGTTGCCGAAGACCCCCTGCATGCTCGCACTATGGGTCGCCAGAAGTATGATGGAGAAGAAGTACCCAGAGAGCAACAAGAACACCGCTCCCATTACGTATGCAATGGGTGACAGGAAATACGACGCCACTTCTCGCTTGAAGATGGACCACGTCTTAAGCACTCGCTGCCACCTCCACCACATCCTCGAGCTTCTCCTCGGTCGTGAGCTTCAGGAAGACGTCCTCAAGGCTCAGGTCAACGGGTCTCATTTCCAGAATGGGCCACCCCAGCTCGGCCATTTTGAAGAAGAGGGCCTCTCGAACGTCCAACGATACCTCCGTCTCCACTGAGAGCAGGACCTCGGGCTTGCCGTCCTGGAAGTCGACCTTCTCGACCGATATAGACCTGACCCCCGCAAGCTCGCTGACCTTCGGCGGAACTTCTTCATGCGGTCCGCGGATTCGCACCATAAAGCATCTTGACCCCCGCAGCCTGCGTGACAGCCCCTCCGGAGTATCGATGGCAGCGAGTCGGCCGTTGTTGATTATGACTACCCGCCCGCACACCATGCTAACTTCAGGCAGAATGTGTGAACTCAGAACGACAGTGTGCCTTCCACCGAGACTGCGGACGAGCTCACGGATCTCAATGATTTGCCTCGGGTCGAGCCCCACAGTGGGCTCGTCCAGTATGAGGACATCCGGATCGCCGAGAAGCGCCTGCGCGATGCCTACCCTTTGCTTGAATCCTCGCGATATGTTCTGGATGACCCGCCCATAGACGGGGGCAAGGCCCGCCGCCTCCACCGCTTCAGCGGTGCACGCAGCGCGACGAGACTTTGGAATGCCTTTGAGTTCGCACACGAAATGGAGGTAGGCTTTGACCGTCATTTCACGATACAAAGGCGGGTTTTCCGGAAGGTATCCGATCCGCCGTCTCGCCTCCATGGGATCCTCAAACACATCATAACCGGCCACTTTGACAGTGCCCGAGTTTGCCGTAAGGTACCCGGTTATGATACGCATAGTGGTGGTCTTGCCGGCGCCATTTGGCCCGAGGAAGCCCAGAATCTCGCCCCTTTCAACGGAAAAGGTAAGATCCTCGATCCCTCTGGCCTTACCGTACGTTTTCGTGAGATTGCTCACTTCGATCACAGCAACAGATTCCCCCTTTCCATGTCTGTAATCTGCGGACAGTCAGAGAGCAATATTTCTGCACCTGCTCAGCAACGACAGAACCCGGCCGGCAGGCAGGCAGGCAGGCAGGCAGGCAGGCAGGCAAGCGTCGTGCACCGCTCAAGAGGCGCAAGCACGTACCGTTCAAGAGACGGACGTGCGAGGAAAACGCCATCCATGTACAACGCAGGAGTAGGCCAAAAGTTCCACCGGCTCGGATGCCCTCACACAATTCCCAGGGCTGGGCCATGGCTATTGCGGATCAGGGCCGGTCTCGCTATGCGATCTCCCACCCTATAATGGCAGCTCCGTATGCCCCTGCGAATTGCGACGCTGCAGGCACCGTCACACGCATGGAAAGCCTCCTTTCGAGCGACCACCTCACCCCATCGTTCCGGCTCACCCCTCCTGTCAGAACAACTTCAGTTGCAAGGCCGACGCGACGGATCATTCCTGCGAGCCTGTCAGCCACAGCATCGCAGATTCCCCTGACTATCGGCTCCCTCGGCACCCCCCGCGAGAGAAGGCTGATGACCTCGGACTCCGCGAATACCGTGCAGGTGCTGGATATCTTCGCAGCCTCGCGTGCCTTGCGCCACCTGTTCCCGAATTCATCAAGCGGCACCTGGAGTCTTGCCGCCATGACTTCGAGAAACCTACCGGTCCCGGCCGAGCACTTGTCGTTCATCACGAAGTCCGCCACCATCCCGTCATCGTCAAGCCGGATGACCTTCGAGTCCTGGCCCCCGACGTCCACCACGACCCCTGCTGAAGGGACAAGGGCGCGCGCCCCCCTAGCGTGGCACGTGATCTCGGTCACCGTCTTCGTCGCGCCTTCAACCCTCGCTCTCCCGTAGCCGGTCGCCACAAGGCTTGCCAGGTCCCCGAGGCCCACCTGGGCCTCGCGGGCAAGCGTTTCAAGGCATTCCGACGCTGTGGCTCCGAGGTCCGCACCCGTGGGTATGACGCACTTTCCGGCGAGTTTACCATCGCACAGCAGAACCGCCTTAGTGGACGTAGAGCCCACATCTATCCCGGCCGTATACACAGGGCCTTACCCACCCTTCTTTCTCTCCAGAAGCTCAAGAAAGGCTCCAAGCCTTGTGAGGGTTTGAGCTTCGCTTGCGTTTCTTGCGTCCACCCCATCGCCATCAAGATTGAGAAAGGGAATCCCTTTGCGCCTCAACACGTCCGAGAGGATAGCTGCAGCGCCGTTCGACTGCCTGCAACCCCGCTGGGCGAACTGGATCACGCCGCTCGCCCTGTATTCGTCAACCATCCTATCAATAGCAGCGAGGCGCTGCGTAGCGGGCCCCCACCCGAAGTTGGACATCATCTTTCTGGCGAGGCTCATAAAGGGATCCTGCGCATCGAATCTGGGCCAGTAAGGAAAGCTGTATTCCTCGAAAGCGACCGAAGCCTGGCATTCGTCCTCTAGGTACCTGAATACCCTGGTCTCATAATAAGGTCTCAGGTTGAGCCACAGCAACCGGCATCGCTCTTCAGGCACGGGGAACTTCTTCGCACCTACGACGGCTTGGAGATGGTTTCGAAGACACCTATAGAACGCGGGAAGCCAGGGGCTGCCCCATGACCATAAAAACAACACTACGTAGTTTAATGCTTCCGACCCCCTCCAGGGGGCGGGCACGTTGCGTCGAAGCCTGCAAACACTCTGATACTCGGCGAGAGCATCATTGGAGTTTTCGATTGCACGCGTCATGTTCCGCAGTGAGGTCCCGGGGACCTCTCTCACCAGGGCTCTCGCCACGGACTCAATCTGGCCTGCGAGCCACCTGGCAGCCCCATCTGAATACACATACGGGACGTCCAGTATGTAAAAGGGGCAATTTGCACGCCGGCTGATATCGAAAAGCGTCCGCTTCCCTCCATCACAGAGGTGAGAGGAGACGATAACGGCAGATGGTTTCGGTGCAAGACCGAGCGCGAAGGCGCCAAGTCCTGACCTGTGAAAGCTGCAGAGGTCGGGTGAGTACCAAAGAGACTCACATGCAGAAAGACTCGCCTCGGCAAGACCGAAACTCGCTGCGAGGCCCCCTGCAGCTTCGGGCAAAAAGGGAACCGCGCCGAGGCCATAGACCAGCTCCGTCGGGACGAACGCACTCGTGAAGATGCACGGTTTCCTTCCCAGGTATGCCTCGGCAAAGTCCTGCATGAAACATCTGACGGCTGCCACCTGGTATTCCTTCCAGCCCAACCTAGACAGAAACGGCAATGCAGCAGAGGCAGCAGCGTACGCCCACTTTTGCCGCAAGAGCATCCTGGACCTCAGAACTCGTTTGGAGTGCCCAGGGATGTCAACCGATTTCACCAAAGGACGACCTTCCTTCGAGCATTTCCTTAAACGCTATCGCACGGGTCAGGGTCTGTCCGGCTCTGCCCGACCCGTATTCTCCTTCAATGAGAATCATTGGGAGGTTACCTGTCTCCCCGAGAGCCTGCTTCAGCTCGGCAAAATCATAGTAAGCCAGGTCGCAGAACTTGGGGGCGAAATACACGAGCCCCTGCGCACCCGAAGATGCCACAAGGCGCTTCAGATGTTCAATGCGCGCGTACCCTGCAAACACTCGAGGGCACGGCGGCTTGCGCAGGTATCCCAAAGCCAGCGACGAAAACACGTCAGCGTTGCCGCGAGCGTCCTCGTCGCTGCGATTGGACGAAGAGTCGCAGGTGCCGAGGCCAGGCACGCTGAAGTTGAACATTCGAAACGGCAAGCAAGAATCGATGAACACCACACTCAAGCCGGCTTCTTCGAGAGACTCAACCAGCATCGGCTCGAGCAGGCATGTCGCAGAGACGCCCACGCGGGCCCGCCGCCGGAGGACGCCGGTCCCCGGGCACTTCCGGCCTGTTGCGCTCCCGGCTGAACGGAATTGCTTGTCGCCGACATGTGCCTCGTCGCACTCATCTTGGGACTCCTCCAGGGCCTTTCCGTTTTCACACCCCTCCGAGGTCCTGCCACTTCCGCCCGCACGGAAGACCACGCTCTCTATGATAGCCTGACACGCTCTGAACGCCTCTTCGCCCGGAACGAGCTGTCCCTTGTGTTCCTCGCCTGCGGTTTCCCCGGCGAGGATCTCGTTCACTCGCAACGCAACATCCACGGCTTCGCGACCAGAAACGCAGCCATCACCCAGGAGTTTGAACATGCGTGCAAGCTCCATCCGGAGCGAGTTCAGGGATCGCGCCGTTGCAAGCAAGTGGTCGCGAAATAGGGGGTCCCTGATGTCCGTAGCATAACCGGGACTGCATACGGAGCTACATGTGTGCATGTCATCGCGGACGCGGATTAGATACCGCGCAAACTCTCTCAGGATACCCGCGTAAAACGTGACGGCATCGCTGCTGGAGGTCCGCGGAACATCCACAAAGTAGACCTCCCGGGCGTAGCCGAAGTGCCGCAACACGTCATATACGCGCCGCATGGCGTCGCAGGAGCCGGCGATCGCCAGGACGTCTTCGGGAGAATGCTGCCTGATAAACGCCTTGGCGTACGGGCAGAAGTCCCGGGGAAGACAGGCTTCGCAGGAAGCCAAAGGTGCTTCGAAAAAGGCCCTCTTCGCCGGTATCCCAAGGGCTAGGGGAATCTCAAGCGGTATGTAGCTGCAAGAAGTCAGGACCACGCGAATTCCTCCGAGACTCGCTCCAGCACAGCGATCCGGGCCACCTGCTTGAAACGTATTATTCTTTACTTCGCGCAGAATTGAATTCTTTCCTGCTCCTTTCTGGTGTGCCACCCCGTGCGAGGACACTACGGGCGCGGGATTACTGCCGATCTGGTGGAACTCTACGGGTTTGCGCGCATATGTGAGCAATCTGGGTCTACGTTCCCCCTTGACAGGAAGGCGTTGCCGGGTGTAGTTTATTAGATATATATACGTGTTCGCGGTCCCCACTGAGTGCCAAGGACACTCTAACGGAGCCTGAGCAGTAGACAAAGGATGTATACATATGCATGTTTGCTGCAAGAGAACACGAGAAGGGAGGAGTTGCGGTGAGCAAGGACAAGAAGGTGTTGATCGTCGATACAACGTTGAGGGACGGCGAGCAGACTGCGGGCGTTGTGTTCGCCCGCACCGAGAAGCTCAGGATCGCACGAATGCTGGACGAGATAGGTGTGGACCAGATCGAAGCGGGCATTCCTGCCATGGGAGGTGATGAGCAGGAAGCAGTGAAGGCCATTGCGAAGGCGGGTCTCAATGCCAGCATAATGGCATGGAACCGGGCCGTGATATCCGACGTAGACGCGTCGCTTGAGTGCGGTGTGGATGCAGTCGCAATATCCATCTCAGCCTCGGACATTCACATCTTCCACAAGCTCCAGATGACGCGCAAGGAAGTCTTGGAAGCCATGACACAGGCCGTCGTGCGGGCGTCACAGCACGGGCTTTACATATCGGTGAACGCCGAGGACGCAAGCCGGGCCGACCCGGATTTCCTGCTCGAGTTCGCCATGGCCGCCAAAGCCGCGGGGGCCAACAGGCTGCGCTACTGTGACACGGTGGGCCTACTCGACCCTCTAACGATGTACGAGCGCATCAAGACGCTCCACGAGAAGACCGGGCTGGACATCGAAACCCACACCCACAACGACTTCGGCATGGCAACCGCCAACACCCTGGCAGGCGTCCAGGCGGGAGCCAGGTATGTAGGGGTGACAGTCAACGGCCTCGGCGAGCGGGCGGGCAACGCCGCTCTGGAAGAGGTGGTGATGGCGCTCAAACACATCTACGGGATCGACCTTGGAATTAAGACCACGAGGTTCCGTGAGCTGTCTGAGTACGTGGCAAGGGCGTCGGGCAGGGAAATACCTCTTTCAAAGCCCATTGTCGGCACAAACACCTTTGCCCATGAATCTGGAATCCACGCGGACGGGGTCTTGAAAAACCCCAAGACCTACGAGGTCTTCCCTCCCGAGGAAGTGGGGCTTCAGAGGCAGATCGTCATTGGAAAACACTCAGGGCGCCATTCCCTTAAAGCGAAGTTCCTGGAGTACGGCATCAACCTGAACGACGAGGAGGCTGCCGCGATGTTGCCGGCAGTGCGCGCTACGGCCGTGAACCTCAAGCGCCCCCTTTTCGACAAGGAGCTTGTATATATATACGAGGACTGCATGCGGGAAAAGGCGGCCCGCAAGTAGCAACGGCGTAACAGCTCTGGCGGGAGGAGTTGTCGCTTTGGGAAAGACGATCGCAGAAAAGATCCTCTCAAATCACTGTGGTCAAGAGGTCCGCGCCGGTGACCTGGTCCTCGCAGACGTAGACTTCGTAATGTCGCAGGACGGAACATCCCCTCTCGCCATCAAGGCCTTCAACGAGATGGGCGGAGGAAAGGTCTTCGATCCGTCTAAGGTGGCCATGGTGATAGACCACTCGGCGCCGAGCCCCAACGAAGGGACATCCAACCTCCACAAGCTCATGAGGGAGTTCGCGCGGGAGCAGGGCATCATCCTCTATGACATAGGAGAAGGAGTGTGCCACCAACTCCTTCCTGAACGGGGTCACGTGTTGCCGGGGGACCTCGTCGTCGGGGCAGACTCACATACCTGTACCTACGGCGCCATCGGCGCGTTTTCGACCGGGGTCGGGTCCACGGACCTTGCAGCAGCCCTCATGACTGGTAAGATGTGGTTCAAAGTCCCCGAAAGCATCAGGATCGTGTGCAAGGGCCGTCTCCCTGATGGTACCTTCAGTAAGGATCTTGCACTCTATCTCGCCGGCAAACTCACGGCTGACGGTGCTACATACATGTCGTGCGAGTTCGGCGGCGACGCTGTTGAGCGGCTCAGCGTGGATGCAAGATTCACCCTATGCAATATGGCTGTCGAGATGGGCGCAAAAGCGGGGATTATCGAGCCCGGCGGCGAGGTGCTGGCCTGGGTGCGCGAACGCGCGACTAGGAGATTCCGGCCGGTCTTCGCCGACGATGGCACTTACGCAAACGTTCTCGAGTACGATGTCTCCCGTCTCGCTCCGCAGGTGGCGCGCCCCCATCAGGTCGACAACGTCTGCGATGTGGGTGATGTCTCGCACGTTGAGATCCACCAGGCGTTCATCGGTACCTGCACGAACGGCCGCCTGGAGGACCTCCGGGCCGCCGCGTCGGTCGTCGAAGGTCGAAAGGTCCATCCCGATGTGCGGCTGATTGTCGCTCCGGCATCAAGGCGTATCCTGTTCGATGCCATGCGTGAAGGGGTGCTCCAGACGCTTGTGCAGGCAGGCGCGGCAGTTGTGGTCCCAGGCTGCGGTCCGTGCGTTGGGACTCACAACGGAGTGCCTGCTGACGGCGAAGTTGTGATCTCGACCGCGAACCGCAACTTCAAGGGCAGAATGGGGAACTCCGCCGCCCAAGTTTACCTGGCGTCTCCCGCAACGGTCGCTGCATCCGCTATCTTCGGAAGGATTACGGACCCAAGAAAGCTTCTTTGATCGAACTTGCCACGGCACTTGCGGAGGAAGCGTGTTGCCTCGGGATAGAGGCGTTGCCTGGAGGTGAAGGCGCCGTGATGTTGAGAGGTACCGCGCACAGGTTCGGCGATGACATCAACACCGACTACATAATATCTGGCAAGTACAAGTTCAAGACTCTGGACATGGACGAACTCGCCAGACACGTGATGGAGGATCTTGACCCTCGTTTCTATGAACGACTCCAACCTGGGGATTTCGTCGTGGCAGGCAGGAATTTCGGGTGTGGCTCCTCGCGCGAGCAGGCGCCTCTTGCGCTCATTCACGCGAAGGTCGGAGGCGTCATCGCAGCCTCTTTTGCCCGCATTTTCTATAGAAATGCAGTAAACACGGGCCTTCCGGTCATCGAATGCGACACCTCGGGGATTTGCCAGGGAGACGTGCTCGAGGTGGACCTCGGCGGAGGCGACGTCCATGACATCACCCGCGGCCTCCGCGTCCAGGCGCGGCCGCTTCCGCCATTCATGCAACGAATCCTGACCGACGGCGGCCTTGTGGCTCACATCAAGAAGCACGGAGGATTCTGTCTGGATGGATGAGAGGGCGCCGGTAATGTCCCACAAAGTGACACTTCTCCCGGGTGACGGCATTGGACCCGAGGTCATCGCTGCGGCGAAACGAGTGGTCGAAGCCACGGAGGCTCCTATCGAATGGGAGGAACTCCAGGCTGGCTCGATCGCACTCGCAACGTTAGGCACTCCTCTGCCCGACGTGGTTCTGGAATCTATCAGCAGAACCGGCGTCGCGCTCAAGGGGCCCATCACGACCCCCGTGGGGACCGGTTTTCGAAGCGTCAACGTGGCTTTGCGGGTGGCTCTTGACCTTTACGCCAATGTGCGACCGATCAGGAGCTTTCCTGGTGTGGCAACAAGGTTCGAAAACGTCGATCTGGTCGTTTTCCGTGAGGCGACCGAGGATGTGTACGCAGGAAAGGAACGTTGGATCGACGGGGACACGGCCGAGACCATCAAAGTGATCTCGCGCGGCGGCTCCCGGCGCATTGCCCGCGCTGCCATGGAATATGCCCGCCGCGAAGGCCGTCATCGGGTGACCTGCGGCCACAAGGCGAACATAATGAAGCTCACTGATGGCCTGTTCTTGGAATGTGCGCGCGAGGTTGCCGCGGACTATCCTGAGATCGAGTTTGGGGACCGGATCATTGATGCCATGTGCATGCAGCTAGTCCTTACGCCGCATGAGTTCGACGTGCTATTGCTCCCGAACCTCTATGGCGATATCGTATCCGACCTGGCCTCGGGGTTGGTTGGAGGTCTCGGACTTGCTCCAGGAGCAAACATCGGGGACCGCGCAGCCGTGTTCGAGCCTGTCCATGGCAGCGCGCCGGAACTTGCCGGGCAGGGTGTCGCAAACCCTGTGGCCACGATCTTGTCGGCCGCGATGATGCTTAGACACTTAAGCGAAACCGAGCGCGCCGTGGCCATAGAGCATTCGGTTGAAAGGGTACTCCGCGAGGGTCGCCATCTTACCCGGGACCTCGGCGGGAGCGCCACCACACAAGAGATGACAGATGCCATCATCGCGGGCCTTGACAAGAGCCTTACGGCTATTTCAGGGGATCAAACCTCCGGAGCCTGAGGGAGTTGGTCACAACGGAGACCGACGAGAATGCCATGGCAAGGGCCGCAACAACCGGGGACAAGTGACCGAAAGCCGCGATCGGCACGCCGATCACATTGTATATGAACGCCCAAAACAGGTTCTGGCGAATGGTGGTCATCGTGCGGCGGCTCAGCCGGATCGCCCCTGCCACAGCGCGGAGATCCCCTCGGACCAGCGTGATATCTGCAGCCTCCATTGCCACATCGGCGCCGGTGCCCATCGCTATCCCGACGTCGGCTGCGGCAAGCGCCGGTGCATCGTTGATGCCGTCCCCCACCATTGCCACAACCTTACCTTCGGCCCGGAGGCGGTTGACCTCCCTGGCTTTGTCGCCGGGCAAGACTTCCGCCAACACATTCCTGATGCCTACCTGTTGTCCGATAGCCTTTGCTGTGCGTTCGTTGTCGCCGGTTATCATGATGACGTCAATCCCCAGCTTGCCCAGGGCTACTACAGCCTCACGGGAAGTGTCTTTCACCGTGTCCGCCACCCCGATGACGCCCAGCGCCCGCCCGTCCACGGATACGACCATGGCGGTCTTCCCTTCTGACTCCATAGCCTCACGATACTTGTCCGCGCTCGAGGTGTCTACGTTGTGTTCCTCGAGCAGTCGGGCAGTTCCTACAAGCACGCTGTGTCCCCCTACTTCGGCCTTGATGCCCTTTCCAGGGACGGCCTCAAACCGCGAAGGCGGGTCGAGCTGTACCCCGAGAGCCTGCGCCCGTCTCACTATAGCGGCGCCAAGGGGGTGTTCCGACCGAAGCTCCGCCGAAGCTGCGAATCTGAGCAGTTCGTTGACGCAAGAGGCTTCAGAAGAGCCGGGTTCCAGCACGGCCTCATCGACCACTTCAGGCTCGCCCCTGGTGATGGTGCCCGTCTTGTCGAACACGACGGTGTCGACCCTGTGGGCTCTCTCAAGATGCTCCGCGCCTTTGATGAGGATTCCCACATCGGCGCCTCTTCCCGTCCCCACCATGATAGCAGTGGGAGTGGCAAGGCCGAGGGCGCACGGACAAGCGATCACCAGAACGGCCGTGAACGCCAGGAGGGCCCGCGCCGCATCGTGCGTCGCGATGAGCCAGCCTGCAAGCGATACGATGGCCACTCCCAGCACAGCAGGAACGAAATACCCTGACACGACATCGGCCAGGCGTTGTATTGGGGCCTTTGACCCCTGCGCTTCCTCGACCATGCGCACGATCTGAGCAAGCACCGTGTCCCTTCCCACCCTGGTCGCCCTGAACTTGAACGAGCCGTGCCTGTTAATGGTCGCCCCGGTGACCTCGTCCCCGGGTCCTTTCTCCGTGGGAATGCTCTCGCCTGTGAGCATGGACTCGTCTACCACGGAGGTTCCTTCAAGCACCACGCCGTCAACCGGGATCCTCTCGCCGGGCTTCACAACTACGATGTCGTCGGCGCGCACCTCCTCAGTGGGCACGTCCACTTCATCCCGTCCTCGCATCACGTGCGCCATCCTGGGTGCAAGGCCCATCAGCTTCCTTATGGCCTCGGATGTCCTGCCCTTCGCGCGCGCCTCGAGCAGCCGCCCAAGCAGTACGAGTGTGATCACCACGGCGGAAGACTCGTAGTACAAGTGGCCCCCGCCGACCAGCATCTGGTAGACGCTAAAGGCATATGCAGCAGTAGTGCCCATTGCTACGAGCACGTCCATGTTAGGGGATCTGGCACGAAGCGCCGCGTAGGAACCTTTGTAGAACTGCCATCCCGCAACGAACTGCACCGGGGTGGCGAACACAAACTGAACGAACGGGCTCGCGAGCAAGGGGGGGAGCATGATGTCGAAAAGATGGGAGGCCATGAGCGATACGAGCGGCACTGAAAGGACCGCCGCCAGGATGAAAACCCTCGTCTGACGCCTTATCTCCGTCTCGCGCTCGCGCTGCTCCCTATCTTTCTCGATACCCTGGTCGCTTGTCTCGCGCGCTTCGTAGCCAGCATCCTGTATGACCCTTCGAAGGTCGGCGACGGAAGTCTCTTCCGGGTTATAGCGTACCGTTGCTCTTTCGGTTGCAAAGTTTACAACCGCATCAATGACCCCATCTGCACGCCGAAGCGCCCGTTCGACCCTGGCCGCGCACGATGCGCAAGTCATGCCCAAGACCGCAAGTTCGGCCCGTGTGCCGCCGCGACTTCCCAGGACCGCTAGCCGTTCATCGCCCTCCATCTGCAAGATGCGCCTCCTCCCCCATTGGATACCCGTTATCTCTGACTACCTTACCTCATCCCTCATCCCGTCGCATGCAACTCTCTCTCCCGCGTCCGGGCACGGTTCTCAGTTTCCTCGCCCGTATCCTACGCCCAACGTTTCTCCACCCTGACGCCCTCGAAGTAATACGTGCAGATTTCCTCGTGGCGCCGACCGGCCTTCGCCATGTTGTGGGCGCCCCACTGCGACATGCCGACCCCGTGGCCGAACCCCTTGCCCTCCATAGAGACCTTTCCGTCCCTGACCTCGAGCCTCGTCAGGAAGTTTGATCTCATCCGCATTGGGTCGAGCGCGACGCGCAGGTCATTCCCTCCGATTGTGGTTTGCCCTCCCGCGTGACGGATTGCTATGGTCTGTGCGCGCCCCGACGGGCCCCGCTGGGCGATCGTCATGTCCGTGATGCCGTGGACCGTCACGCCGACCTTGGCAAGGGCGGCTTCCACCTCCGCCGTGGTGAACTGGGCCGACCATACGCGGTCCCCGGCCGGAACATCAGGCGTGTCGTCCGGGCTTTTCTTGACTATAGTGTACGCCGGCTCGGCTCCGCGAAAGTTCAGCCCCTCCTTTGCCAGCGCCGTCCTTCCCCCGGCGTTCGAGTGGAACCAGGCGTTGATGAGCCGGCCGTTATACGTGAGCACCTTGCCCCTGGTTTCCCTGACAGCTGCCCTGATGACGTTGTTCACGTTCTCCGGCTTAAACTCCTGGGCTTGCTTGAACCCTGCCTGGATGTCGGAGCCCATCGGCCCGGAGCCGCGCTTCTCCTCAAGCGTTTTCAGGGCAAATGTGCGCGCCACGATTGCCTGGGCGGCAAGCGCCTCGCGCGGCCAGTAGTTTTTCATCTCACCGCCGACCACGGCGGCCACGTATTCCTCCATCGGCATGGTGTCTACGCGTTTCGCATCCGACAAGTATACTCTTATGGAAGGTTCCTTTGCCAGAGCCGGCCGCCTTGCCCTGGAGATGCCCACCACAACGAGGACCACGACCAAAAGCCCAATCCCGATCCACAACAAACTCCTGTTCCTGCCGTTTGCCATTAGCATCAGCCTCCGTTTGCGCATTGACCTTCTGCTCTGTGGGTATTATGCGCAGAACGGCGGATGCATAGCACCCGAGGTATGTGTACTCCCAGGTTTCCTCAGCAGTCACGGCCTGGCGGATCTCAAGATTCACAGGGTTCGTGAACTGTTGCTGCGTGAATGCCCCGGTCATTACACCTGCCATCTATGGAGCATAGGGGATGGCGCTGCCATGCTTTCGCGCCCCCCCTGGCGCAATAGCTCCTCAGGTGTTATAATACAATAAAACCGACTAAATTACTAGGATATCGTCAAGGGGGGGCTTTCCGTGTTCGAACGAATCAAGGAAGACATCAAGGTCGTATTCGAGCGCGATCCTGCTGCAAAGAACGTGCTTGAGGTCGTGCTCTGCTATCCCGGGCTTCACGCCGTCATAGGCTACAGGATCGCTCATTTCTTCTATGAAAAGGGGATGTTCGTCGTCGCCAGGCTGATCTCGCACGTGGTGCGCTTCCTGACCGGCATCGAGATACACCCCGGAGCACGTATCGGGCGCCGGCTCTTCATAGACCACGGCATGGGGGTCGTTATCGGCGAAACGGCCGTGATCGGAGACGACGTCACACTCTACCAGGGCGTGACCTTGGGCGGAACCGGCAAGGAGAAGGGTAAGCGCCACCCGACCATTGGGAACCGCGTCGTCATCGCTGCCGGTGCGAAGGTATTGGGCTCTTTCGAAGTAGGCGATGAAGCAAAGATCGGTGCCGGAGCGGTGGTTCTCAAGCCCGTGCCGACAGGCGCTACGGTCGTGGGAGTCCCCGGCAAGGTCGTTGCCCAGTTTGGGAAGCGCGTCTCGGGTATCGACCTCAACCATCATAACCTGCCTGACCCCGTGCAAGCAGCGTTCGAGGCGCTTACAAGGCGAATAGAACAGCTTGAAGAGAGGCTGGAGAGCCTTGAGAAGGATTCGGAAGCTCGCTGTCTAATCTCCTGAGATATGGGCCAGCAGTGGGTTATTGCTGATTGCACCTGTCGTGTGCGTCCACCGCCTCGCCGGGTGGCGGCACAAGAGATTGTTGGCTTCCTCATGCCAGGCTAAATTAGCGCTCACGCACAAAGGGATGTTAGTAAAGGGGAAGACCCAAATGAGCTGATCCAGGACGTAGTCTGGGCGCATGGTGTCGGCAGAGGCAAAGAGAGTAGCAGAAAACGCCGTTGCATTCTATGTCAAGTGATTGCTCAGGACTTCGACCACCCCGCGTGAGCCGTCAACGACCACGAGATCGCCAGTATGCAGCCTGGTTGTCGCCCCCTCGACCTGCAACACCGCGGGAATCCCGTACTCCCTGGCGACCACCGCGCTGTGCGAGAGGAGGCCTCCTTCTTCCAGCACGATCGCGCATGCAAGGTTGAAAAGGGGCATCCAACCGGGGTTAGCGAACGGTGCAACCAGAACCTCTCCCTTTCGCAAGCTGCCAGCCTCATCAAGGGAGCAGACCACCCGAACGACGCCCGTGGCAACTCCTGCGGAACACCCGAGTCCAACGTATGTGCGTCTTTCGGCACTTGCCGTGCACACAGCTGTTGCGCGTGACGCGTCGGCAGCAGGCGACCCGTTTCGGGCTCCGCCATCGCCGCGCCTGGTCGACGCTACCGCGCCTGCCGCGACGGCTTTGGCGCCTTCTTGTCCTGCGCCCGCCTCGGCATTCTTACGGATAGAGAGAAGTTTCGCGGTCACTTTACCTGGGTCCTTAAGTTGCTTTGTCAACACGCGGGCCGGCCCGGGCATGATCACAGGCGGCGGGACGAAGTTCCTGTAGGCGATGGCAATATACCGCCTTTTCCTGACAGCATCGCGCACCAGGCCGGGGTCAATGGCGCCGTCAAGAAGCCCCAGCACCTCGTCGCGGGACATCCAGAACACGTCATCTTCCGCCTCGATTACGCCGCGACCCGCCCAACGCTTACCCTGCTCTTTCAGGAATCGCCTCGTCTGGTACCTGGCGCGGCTCAAGTACACACGCGTTTCCTCGCGCCACCAGCACAGGCGCCTCACCAGCTCGAGCTGCGCCCGGAAGCCTTGAATGTGCATGGGATTAAGGCGGGACGTCCACCTCGACCGCAAGACCGCGATGGCCTTGCGTTCCTCATCCTCGCGCACACGCTGCTGACGTTCTAGCTGAACCTGGGGGTCTTCTCCGAGTTCCCCGGATAGACATGCCTTCAGCATGGCGAGAGGAAGGGTCACATCCTCGATCCATCGCGGAACTGCAAGATCCTCGTCCACCTCAGACATGTAACGAAAACGCAAGACGTAGTCCCTGAACCGTTCCCAGAATCCGGCTATGTCACCAAGTTCATCTCGAATGCTGCGAGAGCCTGCTGCGTCTTCCCAGCCCCTGAACAGCGCTGCAAGCTCCTCTGTCGGAAGTTCCTGTACGACCGTCATCGCAGCAGGGTTGTCTCTTGCATACCTGGCGAGTTCCCAGAGAGCCACGAGAGGCCCAGCCGTCGCCATATGGGAAACACCAGTTAAAAGGCGGGCTTCCGATACCGCCTTGCCGGCCTTTGCCAACCGGTTCAATCTGTCCACTGACAGGTGGAAGTCATCCTGCGCCTGGGTGCCGAGGAAGCTGATTATCAGCGCCCACCGGTTGGTCCACCAGTGGAGGTCTATGCCGAACCTCGCCCAGGTCGCAAGGTCGTCATCATCCAGCGTCCCAGGGGAAACCTTGTTCCACTCCTCTTCGTTGCGGTCAAACCACGAGATGAAATCCGACGCTTCCTTGATTACAAGCCGGTAGTGTTTCTTCAGGGCGAAGAGAGAAGGGAGCGCAGACGCGATCGTTGACAGGGTCCACGGGGTCACGGCCCCGTCCCCTTCGTATGACGGGGTGATCCCCACGGTGCGGTCGAACGACCGCTCCTTGAAGCCGGGAACGCGAGCTGCCACGCGTTTGGCAGCCCCGACGTTCCAGTAGCCGTGGCCGAAGAACGTCGCCGCCCACCTGGTGCCCTCGTCCTCTTTACGAAAGAGCTTGATACGCCTGAAGACCTCGTCCATCGCCCGCGCAAAATCATGATGAAAGGACATCGACTGGCTCAGGTAGGACGCGAACCCCGGCATCACTTCGCGAAAGTTGGCGGAGGTCCACTGGCCGAAATCAGGCGCAAAGGAAAACGCGGTGAGGGGGCGAGCCTGCAGGATGAAGAATTCACCCCCAGAATACGCCCATTCGACATCTTGTGGAAGGCCGTACTCCTCCTGGATTCTCTGCCCCAATCGCATCAACCGAAACAGCATCTCATCGTCGAGCGTGCGCTCTTGGCGCATCTCCTCGGGGACCGGCACCTCCCTCGCACCCGGACGCGCCGAGCCGCCTGTGCCGGGCTCGTCGTGAGATCGTTCGTTTCGTTCAGGGCAAAAGGCAACCTCTCCGGCGGAAGTTATCACCATCACCTTCTTATCGCCTATCCGCACGTCCCTCACGGTCTCATCCAATGTATCCAGGACAAACCTGTCGGGATTCGTAAGCCCTCCAACGACTGCCTCCCCCAGTCCCCAGCTCGCCTCCACGAGCATCTCGGTCTCCCGCCCACTTTGGGGATTCAGAGTGAAGAGCACGCCGCTCACCTCCGCAGGAACCTCGACCTGCACGATCACGGCCATCACGTGCTCGGGGCGCTTCCGAACGCAGCGGACCGGGGCATAGGGCGAGTACGCCTGCGCCTTCTCCCCTTCGAGCGATCCCCAGCATGCCAGGATCGCCTCGACCAGTGCTTCCCATCCCCGGACTCCGAGAAAAGTATCGTATTGCCCCGCGTAAGAAGAACCGACTTCGTCTTCCGAGGCAGCAGAGGATCGCACGGCAACCGTCACGCCGGCATCGCGATCCACGAGGTTCAGGTAAGCGCCGTGGATGGCTGACCAAATGTCTTGGCACTCGGGCTCGGCAGCAGCTCGCGCCATATGCTCCCTGTAAGCCTCGATCGTGATGACGAACCCGTCAGGGACAGGAAGCCCGGCACGGATGAGGTCTGCAAGCCTGCGAGCTTTCCCGCCGATGAGATCGCCGTCTTCAGCTCCGATCTCCCTCAGTTTGAGGACGTATGGTTGCATCTCCATTCCTCCCGCACTCCCGTGCTCAAGCCCTATCTACCTGGCGAGGGCCCATTTATGCAGCGGGCGCCCCTCCACGGTGTCAGTCCGGACGAAGAACGGCCAGATCCCCTCCGTCATCAAAGTATGAAAACCTGCCATGCAGGAGCACGAAAACGGGCCAGGCGCCTTCGGCGTGGGGCACTCCAAAGACGTCTTCGCGGAAACTGCACGGCTCCCTACGGAACGTAGGGACTCGGCGCTCCCGACGCAACCATGTCCTCCACCTTGGCGAGCGCACGGTCCATCGCATCGAGCACCTCATCCACCTCGGTCGGCCGGATTATAAGGGGTGGCATTATCTGCACGGCCCGCGGCCGAAAATCGGAGAACACGGCGATTACGCCGTTCCTGCCGAGGGCATAGGTCATCATCGGTCCGAGTCTATCGTCGCTAAGCTCAAATGCCATCATCAACCCGCGCCTTCTCCAACCCGCCGCAACCTCCGGGTGCTTCTCCTTCAGCCGGGCAAACCCGCGCTCGAAGCGTTGCCCCATCGCCTCCACGTGCTCCAGGAAGCCGGGGCGGCAGATCTCGTCGAGCATCGCAAGCGCGCACACGCATCCCAGGTCAGCGCCGCCGAAGGACGTCAGGTGCACGAAAGGATTCCTCTTGAAAAACTCATCAACGTGCGGCCTGTAGCACACCGCAGAAAGCGGGTAAATCCCGCCGCTCATGCCCTTCCCGAGGACCATAATGTCAGGGACGACACCCCACTCATCGATGGCCCACAGGTGGCCTGTCCTCCCAAGTCCGGCCTGCACCTCATCGAGGATCATAAGAGCCCCCGCCGTGTCGCATATGTCCCTGACAGCCGGGTAGAAGTCCTCCGGAGGAATGATTACTCCTGCGGTGGCCGGAATAGTCTCGAAGATCACGGCGGCGGTTGTCTCATCGACCGCTTCTCGCAGCGCGCCAGCATCCCCGAACGGCACCTGCGTAAACCCCGGCATGAGCGGCTCAAAGTGCCTCTTGAAGTATGGGTCTCCAGCGGAAAGCGCAAACCCGGTATGGCCGTGGTATCCGTTTACCGCCGAGATAATCTTAGGACGCCCAGTATAGCCCCTGGCCAGCTTGATCGCCACATCGCACGCCTCACCGCCGCTCGGCGTGAAGAAGCTGTAGCAAATGTCGCCCGGCGTAAGTTCCGCCAGCCGCGCCGCCAGCCTCGCACGCTGTTCGCTCATGAGGATGTGGTCACCGATGTCAAGCTCGTCAAGCGCTTGCCTTAGGGCGCCGACCACCGCAGGCGGGCGGTGTCCCAGATTAAATACGCCCCCGCTCGAGCGGCAGTTGATATACTTTCTTCCGTCGAGATCCCATATGTACACTCCCTCGCGTCTTCCAGGCACCGCCTCGAATCCGAGCGCTCGATAGACTTCGACCTTGCCCGGAGAAACGTAACTCGCAAAGTCTTCGACCACTGCCGCCTGGGATTTTGCCCCGATGAGGCTCCGACTGATCTCACGCACACAGTGCACCTCCTCTCACCGCTTCCATGTGGCTGGCTTGGCACGATACTCGGAGAGCCCGCCTATCCACCTTCCCAGGAGGATGCCTGCCAGGATACACGGCAGTAAAAAGAGGCCATCGGCGACAATGGCGCCCCGAATTGCTCCCTTGATGACGGCCGCTCTTTCCAGGAATGACGTTGGCAACGTTACAAAGAACGATGCGACAAGTGGAGACGCTATCGTAACCACCGCCACGCACCCGATGACCTCGTGCACGCTCATCCGGGCCACTCCTATGGAAACCGCAGCTATCACAGGGATGATGAGGCTCCACACGGAGGGCACAGGGGTAAAGTCAGCAAGCTGAAGGGCCGTCAGGGCCACAGACCCCACGGCGGCCACAAGGAGGGCGTGCACGCCGATGCCCAGGATCCTCGTGTGCCGCCTTGGTCCCGCCTTACCTGCCATCACGTCTCACCACCTCGCCAGCGACGGGGATGCGCGCCAGTCTCTCGCCACGTGCCAGACTAACCCGCACGACGACACTGCCCTTCAACCGCACCCGGTCGCCGTCGCCCTCTCCCACGGGTAGCCTGACTGCAAGTAAATCCCCGGCGATCTCTGGCGCTATGTCCTTAGTTATGACTATATGCTCGTAGCCCGTGGCACCGGCCACAGGTTCAATGGTCATCTCACCCGGAAGTGTGTAGAAGTACCCCAGATGCTTTTCCCCCCGCGTCAGCGCGAATTCTACGCTATCTACCGTAGCCGCAAAGCTGACTCTGGGTGAAGTAAGCATGAGGACTAAACTCAATGTGCCGGCCTCGCCCGATGGAGATACGTTTGCGCTTTCTATCGAGGCCGACGCGCTCCGAGTCCACCTGGCGTACTCGAAGTACCGGCGTTCGGTCGCCCAAAGAAACAAAGCGGCCACCGCGAGCGCCGTCGCAAGTATGGTCCACGGCCGCAGCGGCCACAGCTTGAACCGGTCCCGGGTAGCCACGCAACCTCACCTCGCTCTCCTCACATTGGCAAGAAACACGGAAGACCGCCTCACTCGACGGCCCAACCTGAACGGGATCTGCCGAACACGGCTATGCCTTGCTGCCGACCCCGGGCGTAAGCCTCATGGCCCCATCTGTGTAAAACCTGCACCCCGCTTAGTAATCTCAGCTCAAGAACAAGAACTCTAGCTCACGCCCTGGTCCGAAGGGCAGGGCAGGTCTGGTTAGCCCACCGCCGGTCATACAAGCCAGAGCCTCCCGGGCTCTACAGGATGTGACACGCAGCAAAGTGGCCGCTTGCCACCTCTTTCAGCTCCGGATGGTCCAGTTCGGCACACACCCCCTTCGCCACTGGGCACCGCTCATAGAACCGGCACCGCGGAGGCGGATTTATCGGCTTGCTGACGCCCCCCTTGATGTCGGGAACCGGGCGCTTCACGGCCGGGTCGGGCACGGGAACCGCGGATATGAGCGCTCGCGTATACGGGTGAAGCGGTGACTTGATGATCTCCTCCGATCCCGCCATTTCCACGATCTTGCCGAGATACATCACGGCTATCCTGTCGCAAAGGTATCTTGCCACGGCGAGATCGTGGGTGATGTAGAGGTAGCTGATGCCGAACTCCTCGCGCAGGTGCGCGAGGAGATTCATAACCCCCGTACGGATGGATACATCCAGCATCGAAGTAGGCTCGTCTGCCACGACGAACCTGGGGTTCACCACAAGCGCCCTCGCGATCGCCACGCGCTGCCGCTGCCCCCCGGACAGTTCGTGCGGAAAGCGGAATAGAAATGCAGAGGGCGGGGTGATTCCCACCAGGTTCAGCATTTCGGCGACACGCGCCTCGCGCTCCTCGAGGTTCCCGATGCCGTTTACGTTGAGGGGCTCGGCGACTATGTCAAAAATGGTCATCCTGGGGTCGAGAGACTCGTACGGGTCCTGAAATATCATCTGGACCTTCTGGCGGAACTCCATCATGCCTGGTCCCTTGATCCCTGAGAGGTCAACGCCATCCACGAGAATGCGGCCTGATGTCGGAGAAGTCAGGCGGGCGATCAGCCGCCCAGTTGTCGTCTTCCCGCAACCCGACTCCCCCACCAGACCCAACACTTCCTGCCGCTTCACTTCGAAACATACGTCGTCCACGGCGTGCAAGAGGGATCTCCGTCGCTGCAAGAAGCCACGGGACGTCGGGTAGTACTTGGAAAGATGTTCCACGCGAAGGATCGCGTCGGGAGCTTCAGGCTTTGCTGCAAGTGCCAACACGCCCACCTCCATCGCCGGCTCTGTGTAACCCGGCCCATGTGCCGGACACTTCAACGGGGTTGTGGCACGCGCAATAATGGCCCGTGCCGATTTCGCGCCATGCCGGTTCGGCTGCAACGCACTCTGAGCTTGCGCGGTCGCACCGCGGATGGAACCGGCATCCGGGCGGCGGGTCGAGGAGGTTCGGCGGCTCTCCCGGAATGGTGGCAAGCTCGTGCTTTTCCCCGAGGATGCTTGGATACGCCATCATGAGTCCGCGTGTATACGGGTGCTTGGGCCTCTTGAACACATCGCCCGCCGGGCCGAGCTCCACAAGCTTGCCCGCGTACATCACAGCGACCACATCGCTGACTTCGGCGATCACGGAAACGTCATGGGAGATGTATATCATGCTCATATTGATCTTCCGCCTGATCTCTTCCATCTCTCGGAGGATCTTGTCCTGGACGATCACATCCAGAGCTGTCGTGGGCTCGTCTGCAATGATCAGGCTGGGGTTGCATGCAAGCGCCATGGCAATGATAGCCCGCTGCTTCATTCCGCCGCTGTACTCGTGGGGATAGTGGTCCATGCGCTCTTTGGGTATTCCCACGATCTCAAAGAGGGAGGCGACCCTCTCGCGAGCCTGCTCTTCAGTCGTCTCTGGTTCGTGCGTCACGATAGCCTCGACTATCTGGTTGCCAACGCGATACACCGGGTTAAGGGAGTTCATCGCGGCCTGGAATATCATGGAGACTTCTTTCCACCGGATTCTTCGGACTTCCTCATCGCTCATGCTGTAAATGTCGCGGCCCTTGAACAAGATGCGACCTCTTATGACCCGCGAGTTATAAGGCAGGAGTCTCATTATGGACATGGCTATGGATGTCTTTCCGCATCCTGACTCTCCCACAAGACCCAGGGACTGACCTTTCGCAAGCGACAGCGTCACACCGTCAACCGCCTGAACCCAGCCGGTCTTCGTGCGGTAGTGCATGGTGAAGTCCTGGAGACTGAGCAAGGTTTCCATGGCGTTGGTGTCACCTCTTTCTAAGCCGCGGGTTAACAACCTCATCGAGGCCTCTGCCGATCATATAGAACGCGGCGCAGAACAGCGTGATCGCGAGCCCCGAGGGCAGCCACAGCCACCAGTACTTGCCGAAATCGAGGAGGTACCCGGCGACGTCGGCGGTGTGGATCATCATTCCCCAGCTCATGTCTATGTTGAGGACCCCGAAAAACGACAGCGTAGCCTCACTGAGAATCGCCGTCGTAACGTTGAACATCATGTAGAGGAACGAGAGCGGGAGCACGTTGGGAATGATGTGGGCGCGGATTATGTGGAAACTGCTCCCGCCAGCTACGCGGGCGGCATCGACGTACGGTCTAACGTTGACCGAAAGCGCCTGGGCCTTGAGGATGATCGTTATTGAACCGAACCCTTCCAGCAGCCCCAAAACGATCGCAAACGGAAAGAATGTAAGCCGGACCATGGAACCTACCACGACGAGCAGCGGTATGAAGGGAAACAGCATGATGATGTCAGCAGTGCGCATGAAGAAGGTGTCCGTGAACCCGCCGTAATATGCCGCAACTGCCCCTACCACGGTCCCTATCACCACGGAAACTAACGCCGAGAGCACCCCGAGCAGAAACTCCCGGCTCGTGCTGAACATGAGCTGTGCCAGGATGTCCCTGCCGATAGGGTCCGTGCCAAGGAAGTGCGCGGGAGACGGAGGCGAGGGGTGAGCCAGCATGGGGTCAAACCCCAGCACCGGGTTGTAGATAGCGGGGTCCCACACGGTGTTTATCATGATGGGCCACAAGGCCCCGAATATCCCGAAGAACGCGAGGATGTACACGCCAAGCATGCCTACGCGGCTTTCCCTGAACACGGCCCAGTTTTGCGCGAGGCCCCTAAGGGCAAGCTTCCATCTAATCCGCCAAAGCGGCTCCCTCAGGACAGCGGCTTCTGCTTGCGGGCTTGGTGCGAGTTGTCTCATCAGCTTTCACCTGCCTCATCTCAGGTCAAGTTAGCCCTCTGCTGCGGGCTGTCCTGTGTAGGTGATCCGGGGATCCAGTACCGCATAGAGAATGTCCGCCACGAAGTGGGCCACAAGGAGGAACACGCCGGTAAAGGCGAGAGCCCCGGTGGCCAACGGGTAATCGTTGGCCAGCGCCGACTCAAACAGGAGCTGCCCTAGGCCCGGCCACGAGAACATGGTCTCCGTAACGAGGCCTCCGCTCATGGAGCTTGCCAGGCTGAGAACAAGGCTCGTGACCGTTGGTAGCAGCGCAGTGCGTGCCGCGTACCGGTCTCTTACGATCGAGTCGGGAAGACCTTTAGCCCGGGCAGCCATGACGTAGTCCTCCTGAACGGTCTCGAGCATGGAATCTCTCATCAAGAGCATCGTGCCGGCGAAGCTGATGAGGGTGAGCGTGCATACAGGAAGGACCATGTGGCTTACTATGTCCCACATGTAGACAAGCATACCTGCACGCCATGCAGCCCCGATCGCCACCAGTACAAGGGTTGATGCGGATAACCCCGAGTACACGAGAGCACGGCGGGTGCGCCTCAGGCCTCTAAGGAACAAGTAGAAGACGAGGAAAAGGCCGATGGCTAATGCTCCGCCTCCGAAGACCATGCGCCCGAAAACCGCATTTGTCGAGAAGGGCGCGGCCTGCCAAAGTTTCGGCTCTATGAACTGGTTAAGAGGAAGCAGCTTGAGACTGTATGCGAAAATCCATATGAGGATCAGGGACAGCAACGGGTAAAAAGCGGTCCAGAAAGTTATGCCCACCACCGTCGCAGCGTAGTCCACCACCCCGCCGCGACGCCACGCGATAATTCGACCCCACAGGTAACCAACGTAAAATGACAGGGCATGGGCGGTCAGAAAGAGGACGAAGGTCCTCGGCAATCGTTCCATGAGAATATCCCACACGGGCCTTGGATATCGCGTGAAGGATACCCCCATTTCTCCACGGAGGAAGTTCTTCACGTAACTCAGGTACTGCATGAATATGTTCTGGTCGAGCCCGAGCCGCTTTTTGAGCTCTTCCCTGGCAGCCTGGGGAATCTTGGGGTTTGCAAGGTACATCTGCGTGATGTCCCCCGGCATGGCCTGCATCAAGAAGTACACGATGGTGATGTATATGAAGAGCGTGAGGATCACCTGGCCCAACCGGCTCAAAAGGTATCGGCGCATTTCAATCCTCCAAACTTGCATAGACTTGGTTTAACCCGGCATTCAACCTGGCGCCGCGTCACCTTCGCGCAATGCCCAAACCTCGCGCGGGCCCGGGGCACCCCCCGGCCCGCGCGAGGAACACCAGAGTATCGTATTGAGCTTGCGGTTTCTTGCTACTGGAGCATCTTGACCACTGACGACAGGGCGCCGTAGCGCTGGAAGCCGCTCAAGACCTTTGTATACGGATACTCCACGCGATCGCTTCTGTAGGCCTCGATTATCGGCGTGTCGAAGAGCACGATGTAAGGTAGTTCGTCGGCAAGAATCTCTTGCAGCTTGAACGCCTTCTGCCGAGCCTTCTCGAGGTCCGATTCCTTAATGAAGTCGTCCGCGAGCTTGTCGAATTCGGGGTTGCTGTAACCCTCGCAGTTAAAGCCGCCCAGCCCCGCTTCGGAGCTGTGGAAGAACGACTTCAAGTGGTCGGGATACACGGTCAGGCTCCAACCCATCATGAAGGCATCGAAGTCCTGCTCGTCGAAGACCTTGGTGGCTATGACGTTGAACTCGGTGGGCGACGCTTCGCAGGGGATGCCCACATCCTTCATCCACTGGGCGATGTTCAGGCCGAAGGTGTAGCGGAGGGGATCATAGCCTGCAGTCATTATCATGAACTCGAACTCGGGCATCTTCTTGCCATCGGGCATTATCAGCCCCTTGCCTCGCTGGAGGAGTTTGTCCTTTTCCAGGTCCACCTTGGGCTCCACTTCCCACTTGAACCCGACTTTCTTGAGAAGCTCCATTGCCTTAACGATCTTCTCGGCGCGCTTCAGGCCCCTACCCAGCGCTGGCACTTCGGAGTTGAACCAGAAGGCGTTCCCTGGCGGGACGACCGAGTACTGCGGGAAGGCTATGCCCTGCAGCACCTTGGTGCAGATGTATTCGCGGTCGATCAGGATCGAAACGGCCTGGCGGAACTCCTTGATGTTGAACGGGTACTTCCTCAAGTTGAAGGCCATGAACCTGAAGCCGTTCACGTTGTTCTCTATCGTCGCAACGTTGGGCGCTTTCTTGAGCTGCTCCTGGAACCCTCGCTGCAGTCCGAGGGAGTTCAGGACGAAGTCAACCTGCCCGCCTGTCAGGGAAAGCACCGCGGCACTCTGGTTCTGGAATATGCGGTAAAGCGTGCCCGTTGCATACGGCCCTTCCACTATCTTGACCAGGACCTCTCCCTTGGGATCGCCGCTCTGCCACTTGAAGCCGGTCTTCGGATTCTCGATGGTGACCGCGCCGTTCTTATAGAACGTAGTGGTGTCTCCCTTACCCGCATACGCGGGGTTAGGCACGTTCTGCCAGAAGGCGCCCTTCTCCCAGTGCCCGAACTTCCACGGCCCTGCGGTTGGCTCCGTCTTGGGATCGTAGGCGAGGAGTTCCTTGACGGGGTCGGCAGCCTTCTTTGCATTGGCGAAGACAGGCTCCCAGTACTTCTTGTTGACGATGTAGTGCTGCAGCAGCCCGTACTGCCACTGGGCGAGCCCGGGCTTGTCTTTGAGGATAAACTTCACGGTGTAGTCGTCTATCTTCTCTACCCTCTCCAAGACAGTCGGATCAACGATGCTCGGCCAGTTGCCGCCGAGTTTGTTGGGATCCATGTCCAGGACGGCATTGTAGCTGAACACTACGTCGTCGGCGGTGAGAGGGGTGTTGTCGCTCCACCTGAACTCCTTGCGCATCTTGACGATGGACGTATAGAAGGTCTTGCCGCCTATCTTCTCTTCCTTGAGCTCACCGGGCATGTCTAGCGCGACGATCGGCACGAATGCAAGAGTGGGCGGCGCATTGCCGTAAAGAGATACGTAGTATTGGCTGCTAGAGACAAAGTCGTTCCAGACGGTGGACTGGGGGCCAACAGCTCCGAACAAATTCAGAGTGGTAGGATCCTCAAAGATAGCCATCTCATACAACTTACCTTGACCGGCCAAGCCCGTTGAAGCAGCGCCCGCAATAAGGATAACGAAAACCAAGGCCGCAAGAACGCCCTTAAAAAGCTTCATCAGAGTCAAGCCTCCTCGTATTTCCTTCTCAAGATTACCCGAGACTCGCATCACGACTCACTCGACAACGCGTAGCAGGCATAATATGGAAATCCTCCGCTCCACCTCCCTCCTAG
>JBFMGS010000014.1:28670-43340 GCA_040752635.1 Bacillota bacterium | reverse complement strand
TCAACCGGACCGAACAATGCGGGAAGATTCTCTAACTAACGAGCAGTCACTTCCTCGTAAAGATCTCTCGTCAGCCGAGCAATCCATTCCCAGCTAAAACGCTGCTCGACGTGTCTTCGGCCGGCCTTGCCGAATGAGCGCGCGAGGTCCTTGTTTTGGAGAAGCGTGTTGATGGCCTGGGCAAGCGCCTCCGGATTGCCCGGCTCCACCAGGAACCCGGTCTCGCCGTCCACCACAACTTCGACTATCCCGCCCACCGCCGACGCGACCACGGGGGTTTCGCACGCCATGGCTTCCAGGTTGATTATACCGAAGGGCTCATAGATGGACGGGCAGCAAAACACGCGCGCGTGCGTGTACAACTCGATGAGCTTGTGCTTGGGCACCATCTCCCTGATGAGCACGATGTTTGTCTTCCCGGCGACCCGCTCCATAACCTCGCGCTCGATCTCTTCGGTGTCGGGAGCCCCCGCGCACAGCACGACTTGCACGTCCCGGGGCAGGTGCGGGACGGCGTCCAGGAGATGGACTATTCCTTTCTGCCTGCTCATCCTGCCTACGAAGAGTATGTAATCGTCCCCGATGCCGTAGTCGCGCCGCGCGGCGTCCGTCTCCACGGGCCTGTATTCGTCGAGATCGATGCCGTTATATATCACCCGTATCCGGTCTTCAGGGATGGTGTAGCACTTGAGTATATCATCTTTCATCCCTTTGGATACCGCGATCACCCTGTCTGAAGCGATGACGCCGGTGCGCTCCATCCAGCAGCTCAACCGATACGCAGCGCCGAGCTGTTCCTCTTTCCATGGGCGAAGGGGCTCCAGGCTGTGAATGGTGGTGACAAGGGGCTTGCCGTAAAGCTCCTTCGCGAAAAACCCCGCCATGAACGTGTACCAGGTGTGGCAGTGGATAACGTCAGTCGTCACCGGGTCCTTCGCCATCGCGAGATCGACCGAGAGAGGCGAAAGCGCTTTCGAAAACCGGACGTCGCCGCCCTGGGTCATAAGCGCCCAGGGGTTGTAGGCCCTTACGGCCACCCCGTCCGGCCCCGGTCGATCGTCGCCAAAGCACCTGACCTCCACGCTCATCATCTTGGAAAGGGCGCGTGACAGGTAGTCCACGTGGACCCCCGCGCCGCCATATATATTCGGGGGGTATTCGTTCGTCATTATCGTTACTGACAGGTTCTCTAGGTTCGTGGCCACCGACATCACCCCTTCGGAATAACTTGGCCGCCAGGTGCGAGTTTATGCGCTACCACGTCTATCATTCCCGCACAAGAGGGTACAATGGAGAGTGCAGCACAACGGCGGGAGTAAGTGTGGTAGCAAGCACCTTCAGGGCAAGGCGACGAGCCGATGTTAAGCCTGCAGGATCGCGCTGCGTGACCCCGGCATAAGATGGCGAGGACGAACGGCACTACGGCACGTAGCTTAACACCCCGGCGAGTCCACAAGAGCCCGCAGCTCGCCCAGGCAGTCCAGGACGCCCGCAAGGGGGATCTCAACCCAGTGCGGGCGGTTGCCAAGTTCGTATCTGACCTCGTAAAGCGCTTTTTCCAGTTTGAAGCACGTTAGCATGAGACGCAGATCTCGGGCGTCGTCGGGCAGCAAGAGGCTGCCTGCCCCGCGGTTTTCACCGAGATAGCCCGCAAGGAACGTTTCACCCGCACGCCGCGCCCATGCTCTCGCCCTCTCGACAAGGTCGGTCTTGTGCGAGGCACCTTCCACACCACGAGGCAAGGACGGCTCCCCGGCACCAAGCACATCTAACGCAGCCAGGTAGCCCGCGTAGTCAAACGAGCGCAGCATACCCGCCACGTCACGCAAGGGGCTGCTCTTCTGCCTTCTCTCCTCCGCAGGACGGAGAGGCTCTCCCTCGAAATCTATCACCACAAAGTCGAACTCCGCACCTCCGTCCGTTCTCAGGAACTGACCAAGGTGGAGGTCGCCGTGGAGCCGGATGCTCTTGCCGAGGCCTGTAGACGAGATAAGCACCCCGCACGCCCGCTCGACAAGGGCCCGGAGGGCCGGTTCGTGCCCGGCCGCCTCGCGGATCTTGGACGCGGTCGCTGGCCCATGCTGTCCCCTATCGCGCCGCAGGGCCTCCATCGTCTGACTTATCGAGCCGGCCAGCCTTCCTGCAAGGTCCGCCGCGTCTTCGGGCCGCAAGGGTTCGGGCTGGAACGCGTCGTCGTCGATCCTCGCGGACGCGCGATGAAGGTCAGCAGTTATCGCTCCCAGGCGCGCCAGGTAGCCTCCGCCGCCTGCCTCCGCCTCCTCTTGAGAGCGGCCTCGTGCGCCGCAGAGAAAACTCATGGCATCAGCGAAGGCTACCTGCCACGCCTCGCCCCGGTTCGGCACAAACTCCTGTATCAGAAGGAGAGGGTACAGGCCGCCTTCCCTCGTGCGGTAGACCGCATAACCCGTCGCGGCGGGGATGTGGCGAAAGCCCACTGTCGTGAGGTGGACGCTCATCTCGAGATCCGGCGACACCCCCGGGACCATTCTGCGGTACACCTTCATGATCTGCGAGGAATCGATGGTCACAAGGGTGTTTGTGGAGGTCTCGGGAAGCCTCGTAGCAATGTGGACCTCACCCGGCACGCCAGGGCCGACGGCGTGAAACTCGAAGAATCCACGGCGGGCCGCGACACGCGCTTCTCGCTTCACCTCATTCAGCACGGCCCTTGCAAAGGACGTAGAAGTCGTCGCATCATAGACCGATGCTTCGTACCCGGGACCCTTTATCGCAACGAGTGGTTTGTCGGCTGCCCCATTCTCGTTGTCCGAAGTGCATATGACAAGGGGCACGTTGTACAGCTCTGCCCCCTCTCTTGTCTCGTTTCCTCGAAGGAAGCAGATCTCGAGGACAATGAGGAGGCAGTGCAGCCTATCCTCCCCGCAAATCGAGGCGTAATCGCGCGCCGATACCCTGTCGATAACGACGTCCTTCTGCTGGAGCCACCTGGCGTCCGTGAACCAGTCCAAATCTATGTGCGACACGATATCGACGATGTCCTCGGCGATCTTGCCGAAGGGACGCCTCGTAAGGTAAACGCCCGGCACGCCCTCGCCTCCTTGGAACCACAGCCTCTGCACGCAGTATTAGTGTTTCCTCGTCGAGCGCATTTAGGTTTACGCCATAGCCACATTCACGAGGACGTAATCGCGCACTCCGAGCCCGATTCTCTCTCCGTGTCTTAGCTGAACGGTCCAGTCCACGTCCGGATAAAGGGCGGCGAGCTTGTCTGTTTTGTGGCCCGCATGCGCGATTTCGGAGTTAGGTAGCGCAGGGGCACCATTGACCAGGTCTACACACGCTGCATCCAGAGCGACCGGGTCCACTGAAGCCAGGATGCCGAGGTTCGGCACAATGGGTGCGTCGTTCCAGGCGTAGCAGTCGCACTGGGGTGACACATTCATCACGAAATTGATGAACCCGCACTTCCCTTCCTTTGGCTTCACCACGCCCAGCGCATACTCGGCCATCTTCTCCTGGAGGCTCCCCTCCTGGCCTTCCTCCCACTGGATCTTGATTGCCCTGTTGTTACACGTTATGGTGCACTCAGCGCACCCGATGCACAGGTTCTCGTCTATCCGGGCCCGCCGATCCTCCCCGACGGCGAGCGCGCCGGTGGGGCACCATTTGGCACACCTTCCGCACCCGGTGCATTTTCCCGCGCGAACACTCGGCCTGAGGTCCGAGTGCTGCTCCTGCTTCCCACTGCGGCTGGCACAGCCCATCCCAAGGTTCTTAAGCGCTCCGCCAAACCCTGTAGCCTCGTGGCCCTTGAAGTGGGAGAGCGCTATCAGGGCGTCAGCCTGAGCGATCGCCGCTCCTATCCGAACTTCTTTGAGCCGCACCCCATCAATGGACACCTTCACGTGCTCGTGGCCCATAAGGCCGTCAGCCACGATGAACGGCGCGCCGACCGTGGCGTAGGAGAAGCCGTTTTCCAATGCGGAGATCGTGTGGTCCACGGCGTTGGCGCGTCTACCGACATAGAGCGTGTTGGCGTCTGTCAGGAAAGGCCTGGCGCCCGCCTCTTTCACCTTGTCAACGACTCGCCGTACCAGCGGCGACTGGATATACGCGAGATTGCCCGGCTCGCCTACGTGAAGCTTGATGGCCACGAGGTCGTCCTTTGAGAGCAGCTTTCCAAAGCCTGCCGCGTCGAACAAGGCGCCCACCTTGTCCACCAATGAGAGCCCGCTCTTTGTGCGCATGTTGGTGAAGTACACCTTGCTAGGCACGGTTACCCCTCCTGAACAAAGATAACGGGAGCAACGGGGCCCGGGCCTCGGTGCTCCCGGAAGGTCCAGCCCCAGCCGGGGCCGGGGCTACCGGTGTCTCTCTGTTTATACGTAACTATAGGACTATAGGCGAGGAACATCGAAGCTGTAAATTACCAGGCCGCGGCACGAGGATGATATGCTTGTGGCCCCATTTGCGTCCGTACAGGGCCCTGAAGCCTACCTCCCGTACCTCGCCCATGCGACCACCTGCTTGGCGCCGAGCAGCACGCCCATACCGAGCCCAAAGGTAAAGTACGCCCAGGACTGCTCGTATATTCCAAGAAACACCGGGAGCGACAGACAGCCCATGATTGAGCTGGCGTACTTGTGCCGGGTCAATACGAACGACGCGCCCCACAGGCTCAACAGGTAGAACACTGAAGCCGCCGAGAGCACGAAAAGAGTCCCCAGGCACGTCGCAAGGCCGCCTCCGCCGTGGAAGCCAAGCCAGACCGGCCAGTTGTGCCCGACCACGGCAAAGAGGCCCGCCACAAAAGCTACCCACGGCAACTCCGGGGCGGTACTTCGCGCAAGCAAGACAGCGCCGATCCCTTTGCAGCAGTCGGCAATAGCGGTAAGGAGGCCCGGGAGGATCCCTGCAGACTTCAGCACATTGGTCGTGCCTACGTTCCTCGACCCAACCTTGCGTATGTCAATGCCTTTGAAGAGCCTCGCCGTGATGTAGGCAAAAGGAATAGACCCTATAATGTAGCTCATCACAGCGATAGCCACCGTCTTCATACCGTTTGCCCACCTCCCTGGCAAGCAGGTAACCCGACCGTGTCCTACCATGTGAGTTTTCGTCGCACGACGTCGTTTTCCTGCTTCCTCGCAACCCATCAATTTCTAGGTTGCCGCCCGTTCAAGACTGACGTCGAGCGCCTCGAGGACGTTTGTTATCCTATTATATATGGTGGATTTGTCGGAACCTGCAAAGAGGAGCCCAACGGCACGCATCTCGCCGTCCACGAGGAGTGAGCCGGAATCCCCACCGTCGGCCATCGGGCCGGTCAGGAACTGGTCCCTGAAAGTCGCGGTAGTGTTACCCGCGTAAACCACCGTAACTGTGGCATCGACCACGGTTATCTCGCCCTCTGTTACTCCTGTTGTACGCCCGCTCTTTTTCACACCCATCCCGAGCTTGGGATCGGTTGTCCCCCGGACATACCCGAGCGCAAGTATACCGGGCTCGATGAGGCGGGGATTCAACGGTCTTGCGAGGGCGACGTCCACGATGTTCGCTCGGCCGAACAAAGGCCTTGTGACGATCTCCACCCTGGCAGGCGTCCCCGTCAAGCGGAGCCAGTTGTTCATGGCCCGCTCAACCGACCTGGACGCCAGGCACGGGGGCACTCTTCCGAACATGTGAATCGGCACGAACCTGTCCAGCACGGCGATTTGGTCACGCTCTATTGTGCCGCCATCGACCACCCCGGGTTGGAGAATAGGATCGCCCTGCTTTGCCCTGCCGTCGCGCCCGGAGGTGGCGTTTGCAAGCACGTGGTTGTTGGACAGAATGAATGGCTCCCCGGTTTTTTTGTCCCATACTACCGCTCCGAAGGTACCCGCTGTGATCTTGCCATGCCCTATGCTCACGCCCGGCCGCGCGGGTCGCAGCCGTCCTTTCCTGTCCGCGAGAAACCTGAGCTCTCCAACCTCGACCACGTCAGTGGGCACACCGTGGACCGCGTGCGGCACAACTTCCTGGGTGGACAGGACGCTTTGGGGAAGTTTCCTCTTCACCAGCACGACGACGCACTCTTCCGAGGTCCTCAGGCCGCTCCGCATCTTATACCCCCTGCCCACCCCGACCACGTTTTCGAGGCTCAGGAAACGCGAGGCGGCATCCCTGAGGATCCGGGAGATCTCTGCCATATGACATCGCCTCCGGCGTGCAAGGATGAGAGAGCGGTAACCTAACGTGCAAGTTGCAGTGCCGCCCGCAACGCGGCCTGGGCGCTAACGAGGCCGGCGCCCTGCTGCTCAGCGCTGAACCCCGACAGCCTTATGGCAGTCCCGCAAATGGCCTTGCGCACCTCATCCCTCGTGAGCGTTGGAACTGCGGAAAGGATCAACGCAGCAACGCCCGATACGTGAGGGCATGCCATTGAGGTTCCGCTTGTGGTCTTGTAGGTCGATCCCTTGTAGGTGGAGGGGACGTCTTCCCCCGGCGCAGAGATAGCTACTTCCCGGCCGGAGCTGCTGAACGAAGCTATCCTGTCGTCCGGCGTCGTAGCTGCTACCGCCATCACGTTTGGATCGCGCCCCGGGTAGAGGACGCTGTCTTGTCTGCCCTCGTTGCCCGCGGCGGCGACCATTATGATGCCTGCAGCAGCCGCTTTCTCCATAGCCAGTGTTAAGGCTTTGCTGGACTCGCGGGTCCCGAAGCTCATGTTGATGATGTTCACTTTCTGTTGCACGCACCACTCCACGCCCTGTACGATATCTGACACCTGACCTTGCCCCCTCGAATCAAACGCCTTCACCGCATAAATGCTCGCCTCGGGGGCAACGCCTACCACGCCGAAACCGTTGTTCAAGGCCGCGATGGTGCCGGCGACGTGTGTGCCGTGACCGTTGTCGTCTGTTGGATCAGGCCTCTCGTTGATGGTGTCGTACCCGCCCCGCACGTTGCTTTTGAGGTCAGGATGGTTCATGTCAATCCCGGTATCGAGCACGGCCACGCGAACGCCCTTCCCCGTGGTTCGGTCCCAACACCCAGGGGCCAGAATCCTCTTGACGCCCCAGGGCATGCTCTGCTGGCGCGGCTTCGGTCTCGGGCGAACGAAACGCTCCTTAACAATGGAGACCATGAAGTCATCCTCGACCCACTTCACCTCGCCGGCCCGCGCAAGCAAGCTGATTGCCTGTTCCTCTCCAGGGAATACACAAGCAGCCCCGTTTATGAGTGGCAACGCTTTCTTCAAACGTCCTCCGCAGGCTTCCACTATTGAGTGGAGGCGGTCAGGTCCCACACTGGGGTCGAAAAGGACGATCTTTCGGACGGCCGGGCGGCCGGTCAGGCCCAGCGCTTTGCGGGCAAGAGCGGCAACTGCCATAAGGTAGATGCCATAGATCGGGAGCATTTGCGGAAGTCCTCCTTATATGGCAACCCTGGTGATGTTAAATGATATTCGTGGCCCGGAAGTTCTGTGAGTCAGAAGGCTGCCCAAGTCGCCCAAGTCAACGCTGAAGGGCCCCGGGGTCGGCCAGGGCCCTTCGTGCGAGGAGGCTGTGAGTTGGTAGCCAGGTTACGCTCCTCGGGCGTAGCTGGAAGCGAGCGCCGCGGAGAACGCAACGAGCTGGGGTAGCAACAGGATGAAGAGAAACACCACTAGCCACCAGTTTTCAAGTTGCTGGACCATCTTCTAGTCCTCCCGTGTCGCTCGACTCGCTCCAGGCATTACGCGTTCTTGCTCCACGGGAAGATCGGGAAGATGATTATGAACAGCGGAATAAGCAACACGAACAGCAGTATGATGATCCACCAGAATTGGACTTCCTGTGTCATGCGGAGACCTCCTTTCCTGGTCCGTTATAGGATACGGCACTGTCGGGTCGGTTTCCCGTTCCGTACTTCAGCCCGGACGGTGCGTACATCCCGAATCGTTCATGGTGAGTACCCGAAGTGTGTTCAGGCGCCCTTGGCCGCGCACGGGAAGAAGAAGATCAAGAACAACGGGATAAGCAAGACAAACAGCAGTACGATGATCCACCAGAACTCAATCTCTTGCGTCACCTGTCATACCTCCTTTCGTCTTCAGGGGCAGGGGTGTTGTATGAGCAACCTGATCCCGTGATACCCGTAGTTCCTGGCCACCAACGACGCCATCGCAAGACATCCATGCCGATACTATAATATGGAGTCTGACTCCGCCTTGCTCCTCGGCCCGCCTCTTCGGCGTTCCCCTGTCCCGGCGCCGTGTAACCTCACGCAAGCGTCGAACTACTTGCCCTACGCATTACTGGCACCGTCTCCACAGTGGACGGCATTCTGAGAAACGCCCTTCGGCGTACCCTGTTCCGAGCCCGGCACCGGGGGAACATCATCTGGCACTGCAAGAGCAAGGATCGCGCTTATCAGGAACAGCAGAGTACCGACGAGATCGAGAATCTTGATCACAAGACTTAACGAAACCGGCTGCCGCCGGGCCAGACGTCCCAAATACATCTCCAGCTTCATTCTAAGGTCACCCCCTTTTGAGGGCGACCACCGCCCGGTCATTGAGCCCGCCCTCTAAGCTTTGTCGCCCGAGGAGCCGCCACTATTCTCGCCACCGAGGGTGGACAGAAACCCCGCAACCTCCGGAGGCAAGTTGCCTCCGTTCATATCCGCCACCACCTGCGACACCATGCAGGCAAGCTGTTTACGCATTTCTGAAGGCATCGATGACAGAAAGCCCTCTGCGATCCTTGCCATATGCGCTACATCGGACAACTGGGAAGGGCCATACCCTAACCCGCTGAGAAGACCTTGCAACCGCTCTCGGTTCTCTGGCGAGACACCGAGGTCACGCAGAATGTCTGCAAGGGAGTCGCCCTCGCCCCGCTCGAGTCTCTCCCTGACTTTTGAAGTGAGCATTTCGAGTTCGTCCGCCATGCGTGCTAAAAACCCACCTTTCCATACTCACGGGTGTAACCGTGCGCCAGAGAGTCCTCGCAGTGGCGTCGGTCGTGCCCTGATAGATCGTATTCAGGTCTCACCCCCTTGGTGAGAAACCAGGACATGAAGATCCGGCAGGTTCTCCCGGCCTCGCACAAAGTCGCCGATAAGGCTCATATAATGTAGTGCTAATCTACACGAGGCTCGCAAGCCGCGGACCAGTTAGTGGGGTGGTTTCCATGGAGGTTCAGGATGCCAGAGACGCCCGTCGAGAGCTCCAGGCAATTCAAGAGGCGATAGGCCAGCAAAACCTGATAATGCAAAGACTCGAACGAAACCTCAGGCGGCTTGAGGACTCCTACGGCAAAGTAACGGCGAGGCTCGACGCCATCGAGGCAGCGCGGGCTGCCCCCGACCCGGAGAAGGCACCTACTGCAGAGAAAGCCCGCCCCGGGCACCTCGTGAGTTTTGGTGGCCAGGGCAAACACACATCACGCGAGTCGTCCGATAATCCCGGAGCCACACCGACACCCGAGGCTCCTCCGGCGCGGGATCCAGGCCCAGCTCCTGCGCAGGAGGCTGGATCTCGCCCCAGTCTCGCCGCCCGTGCAAAATCCGCGCTCCGTGGGGCAATCCTTGATGGTAGCGTCAACGCCACGCTGGACAAGGTTCAAACGTCTTTGCAATATGCAGACGAGGCAGCGGGGGCGATTTCGCAGATTGGCGCCATGGTTAAGGCATCGCTGGAGGCTAGCCCGGATATCCGACAGACTGGAATCGTCCCGATCCCTGGCGGGTCCCTCGCGCTCCTGCTCGATCTCGCAAAGACGTCCCAGTTTCAGAAGTTCATCGCCAACATCGTCGCGCAATTCCTGAAGGAGTCAGAGCACGATCAGATGCACTCACCTGACAAGCCGCAAGAGTAGATAATGACCGATGCAGCAACACCACCCGGCTTGCCACGGTAATCAGCAGGGGCGGGCACTCTTCCATGGTGACCGCCCCTGCATGAGTGGGTGTGAGTCATCTCAGAACCCCAGCAACGAGGTCTGCGATCTCCGAGATACTTTCTGCAACGGGCACGCCTGCCTCGCGGAACGCTTTCACCTTCGATTCGGCGGTTCCCATCGAGCCTGAGACTATGGCGCCCGCATGACCCATGCGTTTGCCAGGAGGAGCCGTTCGCCCCGAGACAAACGCGATAACAGGTTTTGTCATGGTGCGGATGAACGCCGCGGCATCTTCCTCGTCCTGGCCGCCAATCTCGCCAATGAGCACGATGGCCTCAGTCTCCGGGTCCCTCTCGAACTCTGCGAGGCAGTCCGCAAAGTTCGTGCCGACTATCGGGTCGCCGCCCACGCCGATGCATGTAGACTGCCCGATGCCTCTTGATGTCAGCATGTTCACCACTTCATAGGTGAGGGTCCCGCTCCTAGACACGAGCCCTACAGGGCCGGGCTTGAAAATGCGCCCCGGCATTATCCCTATGAGGGCCTTCCCGCAGGTCACAATCCCGGGGCAATTCGGACCGATGACCCGGCCCCTCCACGCCCTGACCTTCGCTGTGTCAAGAACGCTCATGACATCCAGGGTCGGGATCCCCTCTGTTATGCAGACTACAAGGTCCAGCCCCGCTGCCAGGGCTTCGGCCACGGCATCCGCCCCCGCGCCGGGCGGGACGAACACGCAAGAAGCGTTCGCCCCTGTCCTATCCACTGCCTCCGCCACCGTGTCGAAAACCGGGATCCCGTCAACATCGGCGCCACCGCGCCCGGGGGTGACTCCTGCAACCACTTCCGTGCCGTACTCCCGCATTCGGAAGGCATGAAACTTGCCTTCCCTCCCGGTTATTCCCTGGACGACCACTCTCGTGTGTTCACCTGCGAAGATACCCATGGCTATCTTCCTCCCGCAGCGAGCGCAACGGCGTGCCTCGCAGCCTCGCCCATTGTGTCTAGAGCTACTACAGCCGTCTTCCGAAGAAGCGCCTTGCCTTCCTCTTCCCTGGTGCCGGCGAGCCTCACCACCATCGGCACCTTGACTCCGACTGAGTCGGCTGCGGATAGGAGCCCGGATGCCACCTCGTCGCAGCGGGTGATGCCGCCGAAGACATTAATGAGGATGGCCTTCACACGAACGTCCATGAGGATGAGCTCAAGAGCGTTCTTGACCACGTCTGCTCGAGCGCCGCCGCCGATGTCGAGGAAGTTCGCCGCCCGCCCGCCTTCCGCGCTGATCGCGTCGAGAGTTGCCATGACAAGGCCCGCGCCGTTGCCGATCACGCCGATGTTCCCGTCCAACTTGACGTACGTCAGGTGTCTTCGGTGGGCCTCCTTCTCAAGCGGGTCGTCGGTGTCCTCCTCAGAAAGGGCCTGGTACTCAGGATGCCGCAAGAGCGCGTTGTCGTCCACGGTGATCTTCGCATCTGCGGCGATGACCTTGTCATCCTCCGTCAGCATCAGCGGGTTTATCTCTGCAAGCGAAGCGTCCTCACGCACAAATAGTTGAAAGAGGCTGGCAAGATAAGCACCGGAGCTTGGGATGGCAGCCCTGTCGAACCCGGCGGCCAGGGCAAGTGCTCTCGCTTCCCACGGCTGCAGCCCTTCTCTCGGGCTCACCCAGGTACGCGCGATCTTTTCGGGAGTTCTCGATGCCACCTCCTCGATGTCAACCCCGCCCTCGCCGCATGCCATGATGACAACGGAGCGCTTGGCCCTGTCGATGGTGATGCCCACGTAGTATTCCCGTGCGGCCTTCACGGCCTCCTCAACGAGTACCTTCGTTACAGTAAGCCCCTTTATGCTCATACCGAGGATGCGCGAGGCTGCGAACTTGGCCTCTTCGGGAGAGGATGCAACGGCGATCCCTCCCGCCTTGCCCCTCCCGCCGACGTGGACCTGCGCTTTGACTGCCACGGGGACTCCAAGCCTGGACGCGATTTCGCATGCTTGCAGGGCCGTGGTGGCGACCTCGCCGCGCGGGGTGCGGATGCCGTAGCGCCTCATTATCTCCTTCGCCTGGTACTCATGAAGCTTCATGTCGAGCCTATAGCCTCCCTCGCTCTCTCGAGCCCCAGTCTGAATGCCCTGAGGTTTAGCTCTTCCGTCCCCCTGGGAACGCGCGTTCTAATGACCTGCTCCAGACCTTCGGGCGTCGCCACGTCCGCAACCCCCACGAGCGCCCCGAGGGCGACCATGTTGGCAGTCACCTGCCGACCCACATCTTGCCTGGCTATGTCGGTGATAGGAAGGGACACAACTCTTGCTCCCTCCACCGCAGGCGCGGACTTAACGTTTGTCTCGTCCACCACAACAATGCCGTCGCGCTTGACCTGGCAGGCATACCTGTTGCACGCTTCCTGCGACATCACGAGAACCACATCCGGCACACCCACCTTCGGGTAGTCAATGGCCTCGTCGGCGATAATCACCTCAGCGCGGCTCGCCCCTCCACGCGCCTCAGGCCCGTAAGACTGGGTCTGGATCACCTCATGACCGTCATAGATCGCGGCTGCCTCCGCAAGAATTATGCCGGCGAGAACCAGCCCCTGTCCCCCACTGCCCGAGAGCCGAACCTCCTTACGCATCGCTCTCCGCCTCCCGTCTTTGCGCGGTCTCTATTATAGCTGCATGGCGCCTGGTGTACTCCGGCCGCGTCCTTACGCCGAGTTCGCCTATGCGGAATTTGCCAGAGAGCTCCTCCGGGGACATCCTGGCCGCCGCGGCCAGGGGCACGGCGTGCTCTTTCTGCCACTTCAGCATGTCCACCGCTGACCTCATTCTGTTACGCCGCCCGAAGTAGGTCGGGCATTGCGTTACGGCCTCCACAAACGAGAACCCGTCCGTCGCTATGGCCCTGGCTACCAGTTTAGAGAGGAGAAGAGCATGGTATGCGGTCCCACGCGCGACGTAGCTCGCCCCCGCTGCATACACAAGCTCGCACAGGTCGAAAGGCTCCTCGATGTGACCGTACGGCGCCGTGCTCGCAAGGCTCCCGGCAGGGGTCATGGGCGAGTACTGGCCGCTCGTCATGCCGTAAATGCTATTGTTGAAGCACACGGTGGCAATGCCGATGTTGCGCCGCGCAGCATGTATGAGGTGGTTGCCGCCTATCGCAGCCGCATCGCCGTCTCCTGTCAGCACAATCACTTTCATCCAAGGCTTTGCCATCTTGATGCCGGTCGCAAACGCAATGGCCCTGCCATGGGTGGTATGCAGGGTATCGAAATCCAGGTACCCTGGAGCCCGCGAGGCGCACCCTATCCCCGAGACGACACAGACCTCGTTCTTGTCAAGGCCGAGGGAATCTATAGCTCGCAGGACGGACCCGAGGACGATTCCGTGCCCGCAGCCGGGGCACCATATGTGGGGCATCTTGTCAATGCGGAGGTAATGGGTGATAGGCATTGCCACGTCTCACACCTCCTTCAACCCGGCCAGGATCTCGTCCGGCGTGATGGGTTCTGAATCCACGCGCGTCAGGCTCAAGACCTTTGCCATACCGGCGGAAGCCCTTTCTACTTCGCCCACGAGTTGCCCCATGTTCATTTCAGGGACCACGATCGCACGGACCTTCACTGCCACCTTTCGTACAACCTCGTCAGGGAATGGCCAGAGCGTCCTGGCCTTTACGAGGCCCGCCTTGATGCCCCGCGCTCGGGCATCGCGCACCGCCCTGGCTGAGGCTCGGGCCGTGATACCATAGGCAAATACAGCGACTTCCGCATCGTCCGTCATGAACTCGTCCACAAACGTAACGTGCGCCCTCGCTTTTTCCATCTTGGCATGCAGGCGCCTTATGAGAGCATCGACCTCGGCTCGCTTCGTGGTGGGGAACCCGGTCTCGTCGTGGAGCAGCCCGGTGACATGGTAGCGATACCCTGTCCCGAAATCGGCCATAGGAGGCACCAGGTCACCGCCGGCAGCGTACGGCAGATACTCGTCCGGTCCTACGGCAGGACGGGGTCTCGCAACCACCCTCAGGTCTCCTACGTCGGGCACCGCGACCTTCTCGCGCATGTGCGCGACGATCTCGTCCATCAGGAGTATCACGGGCACCCTCCACCGCTCGGAGATGTTGAACGCTTCTATTGTAAGCGTGAAGGTTTCGGCAACCGACGACGGACACAGCGCCACGACGGGGTGATCGCCGTGCGTCCCCCAGCGGGCCTGCATGACGTCGCCCTGGGCAGGAGATGTCGGCAGCCCTGTGCTCGGCCCCATGCGTTGGACATCCACGATAACGCAGGGCGCCTCGGTGCACGCGGCAAACCCGATGCCCTCCTGCATCAGGGAAAACCCGGGCCCGCTCGTGGCGGTCATAGATTTCGCCCCTGCAAGCGACGCTCCTATGACCGCAGATATGCTCGCGACCTCATCCTCCATCTGGATGAATGCTCCACCGACCCGGGGAAGCAGCTGCGCAAGCTCCTCTGCTATCTCCGTCGAAGGCGTTATCGGGTAGCCGGCGAAGAACCGCAAGCCTGCGGCGATAGCTCCTTCAGCGCACGCCTCGTTGCCCTGCATCAGCCTGGCGCTTGCTTCGTTATGCATCCGCCCCACCCCCCTGTTCCCGAGGAGATGGTTTACGGACCGGCGCTACAGAGATGGCGAAATCGGGGCACATGATCTCACACAACCCGCACCGTGTACATTTTTCAGGGTGCGCTACTCGCGCCTTTTCCCCCTCGGGTCTCTCAAGCACCGCCTTGGGGCAGAAGGCCACGCAAATGTCGCACCCCTTGCACCATTTCTCGTTGACCTCGATCGG
>JBFMGS010000014.1:2792-28570 GCA_040752635.1 Bacillota bacterium | reverse complement strand
CGCTGCACGCCTGCTCCGCCGCCGCCCTACCGGCCCGCCGTCCAAAGACCACCACATCGAGGAGGGAGTTGCCCATGAGCCGGTTGCGCCCATGGACCCCCCCGGATGTCTCTCCGGCGACGAAAAGGTTCTGAATGGCCGTGCTCGTGTCGTCGTTTATTTCGACGCCCCCGTTCTGGTAGTGAAGCGTCGGGTAGACGAGAATGGGTTCCTTCCTCATGTCGATTCCGAAGCGCTCGTATTGGCGGTACATCGCAGGAAGGGCCTTCTGGATAGTGCCGTCACCGTGAATGCGTTCTATCATCGGGGAGTCCAGCCACACACCGTGTTGGCCCGTCTCGGTCACCACTCCCCTGCCTCTCTCCAGGCATTCGCGGAGGATCGCGCTGGAGACAGCATCTCTTGTCTCGAGAGGATAAACGAACTGCTCACCGTCGACGTTAACGAGCTGGGCCCCGAGGCCACGGACTTTCTCTGTTATGAGAAGGCCAACGATTTGCTCAGGGTAGGCTGCCCCCGTCGGGTGAAACTGCGTTGCGTCCAGAAAGATGAGCTTCGCCCCCATTCGGTACGCCATAACCAGCCCGTCCGCGGTAGCGCCGTAGTGATTGGTCGTCGGGAAGCCGGCGATGTGAAGCCTGCCGAACCCGCCCGTCGCCAGGATCGTAGTCTTCGCGCGAACCACGAAGAAGTTACGGGTCTCGAGGTTCATGAGCACGGCCCCGGTGCACCTGCCCTCGCCATCTGACAGGAGTTCCACCGCTGGCGAAAACTCGATTACGTGGATTCCCCGGTTTCTCACCTCGTCCCTGAGCGTACGCATGATCTCGGCGCCCGAGTAGTCACGCGCAGCATGCATGCGCTTGCGGGATGTGCCTCCTCCGTGCTGGGTGATCATGGTCCCGTCGGGCTCTTTGTCGAACATGCAGCCCAGATCCTCGAGCCATCTTATTACAAGGGGGGCATCGTGCACAAGGGCTCTTACGAGGTCGGGCTTGTTCACGAAGCCCCCGCCTCCGATAACGTCCAGGTAATGGATCGTCGGCGAATCGTTGGGTTTGTCCGCGGCCTGGATGCCGCCCTGCGCCATCATGGTGTTGGCATCGCCGAGCCTGAGCTTTGTGACCTGAAGGACATTCGCGCCGGCGGCATGCGCCATCAGGGAAGCGGACGAACCTGCCCCGCCACCCCCGATCACCAGCACATCCACGTCGTAATCTATCTTATCGAGCGGAAAGGTGTCCGGGTCGAGCCTGCTCCTGGCCTCGAGGATATCCACAAGCTCGTGAGGCATCATTGATCCGCGGGAAGCCCCCACTTTCACCGGACGCATGGTATCAGGCCGAAAGTCCGGGTGGAACCTTTTCAGAAGATCCTGCTTCTCCGCCGGACTCAGCCTGGGATGTTTCTCGGTATACCTGCGCTGCCTGGACGCCTCCACGAGGCGCATCGACTCCGTCATCTTGCGGGTGTACGACACGCTCATCCCCCCTACTCCGGCTCGATGTCGCGCTCGTTATAGAGGCGCTCGAGCTCTGCCCGATCCAGCCTGGTCATTTCGTCGAGCGGTGCATCGAACTTCCCCTCAAGGATTTCCTCGACCCTCGTTGCAAGGTGCTGCGCCCTGGGCGCTATATGCCTTGCATAGAGCCTTCGTGCCAGGATGGCGATGTTGTACTGCACCGTCTCCGCGGGACACCGCGCTGCGCAAAGCCCGCACATCAAGCAGTCGAACGACATGTCAGCCGCGCGGGCTATGTCGCCCCGCATGGCCGCGGCCATGTAGTTCATCACGTCGAGGTTCTGCGGGCATACCTTTGTGCAGGTATTACAGCCGAGGCACCTGGATAGCTCGGGGTACATCTTCAAGAGGTCGCCCAGGGTCGGACGGATTGCTTCAATGTCGTAGCTGGCTTTATTTGCCGGGAACACAGGTATCTGCGTCAGGTACATCCCATCCTCGACTATCGTCTGGCAGGCAAGCCCCACTTTTATCCTGTAGTCGCCCGGCATGCGGTACACCGTGCCGCACGCGCCGCAAAAACCCCCGCGACAGCCGCAGCCGCGAATGAACTGGTAACCTGAGTATTCCATCGCTTTCATGATGGTAAGCCCTTTGGGCACCTCGTACGCTTTCCCCATGATGAAGACCCTGACCGTTTCCTGTTCCTGCGCCATCCCTGTCACCTCCTGCCGCCTTATCTGGGTTCAAGCTCCTCCTCCCTGAAGGTCGTAAACGGAAGTTCGTCGTCCACGCTTCTACCGGGAGGGTACCCGAATACTGCCTGCGTGCGCCTTGAGGCCATGGCGAAAAGCCGGAAAAGCGGAAGGTGAACCGGGCACGCAGCTTCGCAACTGCCGCAGCCCACGCAAGACAAAGACATGTGGTTCATCCTGGTCAGATGATAGAGCACCGTGTCTTGTGGCACCTTAAGCCCGCCTTTCCTCCCTGACCTTCTCAGGAACTGCCCGGTCTCGTACTCGAAGGTGTCCGTGTCGAATATACACTCACGGCAATAGCACAGAGGACACGCCACCCGGCAGTTGTGACAGCCCGTGCAGCCGGCTAACTCCCTGGCAAACGCCTCTATGCCGGACGAGCTGACGGCTGACTCTGCGTTCTTGATAAAGGCGTCGTAGCTCGCGCGCCGTTCCTGCATAAGCGCCTGGACGGCCTCCTTCCGCTTACGTTGAGCAGCCTCTCCTTCGGTGAGGCCAAGCTTTTCTATCACCGCAGCCAGGCCCTGATCGAGCCCATCCGACAGGGACGCCACGATGCCGTCTGTGCTGTCAAGGCCGATGAATCCCAGGGTAATGCCGGGGAGTGCTGCCTCCGACGGAGTCGGGTTCAGGCAAACCCGGCAAGCCTCCCGGACCGGGAGGTCGTCGCGCCTACCACTTGCTTCTCTGTATGCAACTGGGTCGCACGTGCCGAGGCAGTCTATACCGATAGCCAGGATGTTCTCGGGCGCCGCCTGCTTAAGTTTCACGAGTTCAACGAGCGCCCTCATCTCGCACGGCCGTAGCAGCGCAGCGACTCTGCCCCGAGGCCCCTTGCGCACGACTTCCGATACAACGCTCGCCGCGTTGACGGGCATTACCGGCGCCAGCGGCTCGGCTGCCCGCATTACAAGGCCGACATCCCTTGCCAGGACATGCGTTATCGTGCCGGGCGCGGCCTCCGCGGGAACGAGCAGCGCGTCCGCCGCGCCTACCTCGAGCAGCTTCGCGAGGAACTCTCGGAGCGCCTGGGTTCTACCGTCTTGCCCTACTGTAACCAACAGGTCTTTCATGCTCACACCTCGATGTTTCGGCGGTCGCAGCCGTCTTACGCGAGCCACAGCGTCCTGGCGGGGTTCGGGCCGAGCTCTTTGAGAGTAGCCACCATGTCCCGCACTGTCTCGGCGAAGAGCGCGCCTTCGCTCGCGCTGATGAACCTGAACCAGACCCGATCGCGACCGATCCCGAATTCGTCCAGAATGGCAGATAAGACCGCCAGGCGGCGCCTGGCTTTGTAGTTGCCGTTCACGTAATGGCAATCCCCAGGGTGGCACCCACCAACGAGCACGCCGTCCGCGCCGTCGAGAAGCGCCTTCAAGATGTACATCGGGTCTACGGAGCCCGAGCACATAACCCGAATGGGTCGTATGTTGGGCGGGTACTGTATCCTCGATACTCCCGCGAGATCTGCCCCGGTGTAAGTGCACCAGTTGCATAAGAACGCGACGATTCGTGGCTCGAAATGTTCGCATGCTCCCATAACAAAGAGGTCCCCCTTCTCGCCAGGGTCAGGCAAACGCCACGTCAAGAGCCGAAAGGATGCGTTTGGTCTCGAACCCGATGTGCTCGGATGCACCCGAGGGGCATGCCACCTGGCACACTCCGCAGCCCCGGCACAGAAACTCGTCCACCCTGGCCATTCTCGCTTCTTGGTCGATCGACCGGGCATCGTACGGGCATACATCCACACACACTCCACAGCCCGAGCAGCGCTTCTCGCGAACGCGGGACAGGTTCGCGACGGTGCGCGCCTCCTTTGCGAAAAGGTATGCACCTGCACGTGCCGCCGCGGCCTCCGCCGATATCAGCGCGTCTTGAACGAACCCGGGCGCTCTCGCAAGCCCACATACGTAAACCCCGGGCACAAGAAAATCCACCGGCCCCACCTTGGTGTTCGCCTCGGTGAAGAAGCCATAGCTGTCGAAAGGCACCCTGAGCCCCCTCGCTAGTTCCGGATCAGCAGCGCCCTCCACCCCCGTAGAGAGCACAACCAGGTCTGCGGGCACACGCAGGACCTCACCCAGGTTCTCGTCGTAGACCTCCACCGCCTGCCGACCGGCAGAATCCGCCTGCACCACCTTCGGTTGGACGTCTTCAGGGTGCCTGATGAATACCACGCCCATCTCGCGGGCCTTCTCGTAAAAGACTTCACTCATGCCTGGCACGCGGATATCTCTGTGGAGGACGTAGACCTCGGTGTTTGGGTGCGCCGCCTTTATGTGAAGGGCGTTCTTTATCGCCTGGGCACAGCAGACCTTGCTACAATAAGGCCTCTTGTCGTCGCGCGATCCCGCGCACTGCATCATGACCACGCTTTCTACATCGTAGGGGAAACCCCGGGCCAGGCTGAGACGTGCCTCAAGCTCGGTTTGGGTCATAATCCGCGACGGATCGGGCGCTCTCAGCGAAGACGGAACGGGCGCCTCGACGCCACCAGTAGCCAAAATGATGGCGCCGCAGTCGATCACCAAGTGCTCCCCGCCACCGGCCCGGTCTCTATCCAGGGCTCCTGGCGCCCCCGGGGCTTCAGCTTCAGCTTGATTCGCAGCACAGTTTTCACCGCCGGAGCTGTGGTATGCACCGCGCGAACGCATGATGGAAACACGGAACCCTCCGCCCTCGCGGCTTATGCCTGTGATGCGTGAAGCAGTATGAATAGTGATCCGGCTGTCCGAGCGAATTCTCTCCTCTAGCTTTCGTAACACGCCCTGCACATCAGCACCGTCCAGCGCACTGACGATCCGCCGCGCTCTACCACCCAGCGACGAGTCCTTTTCCACAAGGTGAACTTCGTAGCCGAGGTCTGCAAGAGAAGACGCAGCTTGCATCCCGGCAGGTCCCCCGCCGATCACGACCGCGCTGGAAGGGATCGCCCTCGCCTGCTCCCGGATGGGCCTTGCAAGCCGCACTTGCTCAACAGCCATTGCCACAAGGTCTTGAGCTTTTCGCGTTGCGGCTTCGCCATCCTGGTGTACCCACGCACACTGCTCGCGGATATTGGCCACCTCGACGAGCCCCCGCCAGGTGCCGCTTCCCGAAAGCTCGCGTTCCACCAAGTGCAGGATGTCCCTGGGCGAGCACGCTGCAACCACTACCCTGTTGATGTCACTCGCCGCGACTTCTGCGCGCAGGCTCTCGAGCGCGAGGCTCCTGCAGAGGCCGGGGATCTCGCGCACGAGCGCCACGCCGTCCAGTGCTTTTGCAGCCTCGACGACTCTGTCCAGTCGGAGCCATGGCATGGGCGAGTCACACTTGCACACAAAGATCCCGATCCTCGCGTCCTCCGCCCCCGCAGCACACGAGGGCTCTGTGGAGCAGTCGGGCCCCCTCTGGCGCGGTTGCGCGGAGATTGCCTCTTTCGAGACCGCCTCCTGGCTCGCGAGCCATTCGTCGCCGTCCACCTCCGGGCCTGCAGCCCTCAAGGCTTGGAGCGCGCACGCCCCCGCCCACATTACCGATGTGGGTATGTCCTGAGGCTCGGCAGCCCCGCCGCACACGAAAATGCCCGGTCGCGATGTCTTTACCCGGGAGCGCCCCTGCAGCAGCGGCTGTATGAACCCGAAAGGCCCTATCTCGACACCAAGCATGTCCGCAAGCCTGCGGGTATCTGCGCCCGGGATAAACCCCGTTGACAAGACGACGAGGTCGAACTCCTCTCTCGCCACCACTCCGCCGAATTCGCCGGACACCTGAATGACCCCATTGCTTTCTTCAACACCCGACACCCTGCAATTTCCAAACTCCACGCCCATCGACTTCGCACGCCTGTGATACTCTTCAAACCCCTTGCCCATGGCTCGTATGTCCATATAGAAAACCTTCACCTTGGCATCGGGGACACGCGCCTTTACGCTCATGGCCTCCTTCAGCGCGTACATGCAGCACACGGACGAGCAATACGGGTTTCCACAGGACCTGTCTCGGGAGCCGACGCACTGGATGAAAGCGATGCGCCTGGGGACTTTTCCATCCGACGGACGCGCAAGGCGTCCCCCTGTGGGCCCGGATGCGCTCATGATCCGCTCCAGTTCAAGGCCGGTGATGACGTTCTTTCCTGGATTGTACGAGTATTCCGGCCGCACCCGGGGATCTCGCACGTCCATCCCGGAGCTTACTATGATGGCGCCCACTTGCAGTTCTGTAGTGGTGCCTTTCGCTGAAAGATCTATCGCGCCCCTCGGGCAGGCACCAACGCACTCTCCGCACTTTGTACATGCCGCTTCGTCGAGCGCGAATCCCCCTGGCACAGCGCGATGGCCCGGTCGGTAGATCGCTTTGCGATCCTCCAGCCCGGAGAAGGCCGGCACACGGACGACAACCGGGCAGACTTTCTCGCACTCACCGCAGCTATCGCATAGATCTTTCCGGACGAACTCCCCGCGCATCGCAACGCGCACGAAGAACTCCCCGACGTCCCCTGATACATCCGTTACGGTGCTATTCACCATGAGATGGATCCCCGAATGCCTTCCCACCTCGATCACAGGGCAGTGTGCCGGGTTTCTGGGTGACATGTGGCAGATCCCGCAACTATGAGTGGGAAACGTCTTATCTAGCAGATTGAACAGCCCGCCCACCGTTGGGGCTGAGTCTACCAGGTAAACCTGCACCCCAGCCTCGGCAAGGATGAGCGCGGCATGCATCCCAGCCACGCCGCCTCCCACGACCAGCACTGCTCTTTTCCCATGGGTTTCAGGCACCATCGTCAGGCTCACCCCATCATCGCATCGATCATCGAGATCACCTGGCCTCGCGCCATGTTCTTCTGGCGCGTGGCGCCGTTCGGGCATGCGACTGCGCAGGCGCCGCAGCCCTCGCACAGGACGTCGTTTACGACCGCGACCCGACGCCTGAGATCGAGGGTTCGCGCCTCGTACGCGCAGGCTTCGACGCACAGCCCGCAGCCGCTGCAGAGTTCCTCATCAACAGCGGCCACGATAGGTGAGTGAGAAATCTCCTGCGCGGAGAGGAGAGCAAGCACCTTGGCTGCAGCGGAGCCTGCCTGGGTCACAGTTTCGGGAATGTCCTTCGGCGCCTGTGCGCACCCGGCAATGTATATGCCCCGGGTCAGGCTCTCCACCGGTCTCAGCTTGGGATGAGCTTCGGAGAAGAACCCGTATTCATCTGTGGAGGTTTTGAGGAGCCTCGCAAGCTCTTTGGCGCCGGAACTCGGAACGATGGCCGTGGCAAGCACGACCATATCCGCGCGGATCTCGACCTTCTTGCCCGAGAGGGTATCCACCCCGAACACGACCAGGCTATCCCCGTCCTGGAAAACCCGGGACACCCTGCCCCGGAGGTAAAGCACACCCTCTTTTTCCATGGCATGCTGCACGAACTCCTCGTAACCCTTGCCGCCGGCCCGTACATCCATGTAGAAAACGTACGGCTGCCCATCCGGTACCTTGTGTTTGTATAGCCGCGCGTGCTTTGCCGTGTACATGCAACAGATCTTAGAACAATACGGGTACCCGTTCTCCTGGTCGCGCGACCCCACACACTGGATGAACACTACCTCTTTCGGAACCTTTCCGTCAGAAGGCCGCCTGATCGCACCTTGAGTGGGACCTGACGCCGAGTTGAGCCTCTCGAACTCGAGGCCGTCTATCACGTCGGGGTAGGTGCCATACCCGTACTCGCCAACCTTCGCCTTGGGGTGAAGCTCGTACCCCGTGGCCACCACGATGGCTCCGACTTTCTCCTCGACCAGCGTGTCCTGCTGCCCGAAATCGATGGCGCCTACGGGACATACCTTCTCGCACACCCCGCACCTGGCCCTGGTAAAATGCCTGCACGCATCCGGGCGAATCACGGGCTTGTGCGGCACCGCCTGGGGGAATGCGATAGAGATGGCGGGCTCGGTGGCGAGCCCCCGTTCGAAACCGGACCGCACCCTGGCAGGGCATTTCTCGGTGCACGCGCCGCATCCCGTGCATATATCCCAGTTGACATAAGCCGCTCTCTTCCGGATCTTCACCGTGAAATTGCCGACATATCCCGAAACGCCTTCGACCTCGCTATTCACAAGCAGCTTGATCCTGGTATGCCTGCCGACCTCGGAAGTCTTCGGCGTGAGAATGCACTGGGAACAGTCAAGTGTCGGAAACGTCTCTGAGAGCTGCGCCATGTGCCCGCCGATGAAAGGCAGCCGCTCCACCAGCACAACTTCGCACCCGGCGTCGGCGATGTCGAGCGCCGCCTGCATACCCGCGATGCCCGCTCCGATCACGAGCGCCCGCCTCGTGACCGGGATGGACAGGGCCAATAGCGCCTCGTCGCCCCGGACCTTCTCTATGGCGGCCCGGATGAGCTCTACGGCCTTTCTCGTCGCTTCTCCCGGTTCATCCTGGTGGGGCCAACTGCACTGCTCGCGGATGTTCGCGATCTCGCACCGGAAGGGGTTCGCCCCGGCGCTCCCCGCCACGGCCCGGAACGTGGACTCGTGCATACCGGGCGAGCATGCGGCTATCACTACGCCGTCGAGGCGCGCCTCGCGGATGACATCTCTTATCAATTGCTGGCCCGGATCTGAGCACATGTACCGGTAATCCACCGCGCGTACAACCCCGGGGCAGCTTGATATCTCTTCGATCACCTTTGGGACGTCCACGACCCCGCCGATGTTCAGACCGCACCAGCAGACAAACACACCAGCTCTCATGCTATCGATTCACTTCCCCTGACCTCAATAGACCGCAGAAGCGGCCCGGGAGGAATCACATGGCCGTGGAAATAGAGGACTTCCTCGGGCAGTTCAAGAGCCATCGCCAATAGTTGAGTGAAGTAGATGACGGGCAAGCCTCGCCCGTTGGCGCCGGCCGTGCCACGCTGAGCCACGTCCAGGTTGTACTGGCACAGCGGACAACTCGTTACAATCATCCGGGCGCCCCTGGACCTTGCCGACTCCACTACCAGCCTGCTCGCGCTCGTCGCAAGGTCTCCTGCTTCAAGAGCCACGTAGCTCCCGCAGCACTCGATCTTGTACGGGTGGTCGATAACCTTGCAACCGAGCGCCAAAAGAAAGTCCTCCATGATGCGCGGCGCCTCCGCATCATCGAAACGAAGCTCCTTCGGAGGACGAAGCAAGAGACACCCGTAGTACGGGGCTACTGCGAGGTCGTGAAGAGAGATCCTCACCTTTCGAGCGAGCGCTTCAAACCCGACGTCATCCCTCAGCACTTCAAGAAAGTGCATGACCTCGAGATCCCCTGTATACTCCTCTTCTATGAACGCGTTGACCTTGTCGCGCCTATCTCTGTGGGTGCGGAACACGTGGTTTGTCCGCTTCAGCACATTATAGCACGCTGAGCAGAGCGTGATGAGCTTGTCACCCTTCTTCCGGGCAGCAGCGAGGGTACGACCGGGGGAAACAAGCGGGAAGGAATTGTCCGCCTGCAAAGGAAACGTGGCCCCGCAACACTGCCAGTTCTCGAGCTCTTGCAGCTCGACGCCGAGAGCGCGCGCCGAGGCAAGGGCCGAGGCATCGAACCCCTTCGCCTTAGCCCGAAGGGTGCAACCGGGGAAGTATGGATATCTCAACACGGCGGTCCGCTCCCTTCCTCAAGGGACAGCCCCTATTACGTATACTTGCGCAGCCCCGCCACCAGCGCCTGTTCCGGCGCATTTTCAAGCACGTCCGCCGGGATGCTGACCGGGTCAAGATGCCGGCCTCCCGGACGCAAGAAAGTGACCCGTAGCGACTCCATCACGCTCGGCAGGCTCACGCCCCTCGGGCAGCGCGTGCTGCACGCGAGGCACGAAGCGCACAGCCAGATGGTCCGCGATGCAAGAGCCTCCTGGACCTGCCCGAGCTGTAAGAGCCTTATCACCTGGTGGGGGAGGAGGTCCATCATCCCTGTCATCGCGCATCCCGCAGAACACTTGCCGCACTGGTAGCACGATTGGACCTGCTCCCCGCTGATGTCACGCAGCTTGCGCTTATCTTCGCTGCTTATTGCATCGCGCGACAGCCTCAAACCTCATCGCTCCTCTGCCTCGTCTCAAGGTAGGTCGTCAGGAATTCACGCCTCTTTCGGGATGTGGACTCTGTCAGGGGTTGCCGGTGATTGCATGACGGGGCGTTGGAACTCGGCCACCTGCCTGCGGGCCAAATCACACCGAGGCGCCTGCCGGGGGCGTACCCGTATCCTATCGCAGACCATCCCGAAAGGGGGAGCCAGGGTCCGAAGGACCCGTCTTGCTGCTCGGAAAATGCCCTTCCAGAGGTCAACGTTCCTTGTCCGCAGGCAGGGGAGGTAGGGTCGTAAGACCCGCCGGAAGGGGGGTATTCCCCCGGCTCCGAGAAGCAAGACGGATCTCGTGCCCCAGGGCAGGTGCCGATGGAGGCACTCGATCCTGCCTCCCGCCTACGCTACGGCAAGTACCGTCAGAACTGGGGCAGGGCTTTCCGCCCGAGTAGGAACCCCGAACGCGACACCCGCAACCTCTCCCAAAGAGCAAGACTTTTCAGAGCTCTAACGTAGATCCCTTCCCTGGGCTATTCGCCGGAGGCCTCGGATATGATGCCGCTCTCCATGAGAAGCTTCGTGGCCTGCCTGGAACGTGTGATCATGGCTTCCGCGTTCTTGTAAAGCTCATCCCAGGTTAGGGTCAGCCTGGCGATCCCTTGCTCGATGGCCTTGCTTCCGACAGCCGCAGCCTCTCTGGGGTACACTTCCCACTCATCCATGGTGGGAATGATATAGTCTCGCGTGAGCCCCTTGTCTTCAGCACACTTTGCAAGCTCCAGGGCGGCAGCTATGCACATTTGGTCAGTGATGGTCTTCGCCCGGACATCAAGCGTGCCCCTAAAGATCGCCGGGAAGCCCAGCGAGTTGTTGACCTGGTTCGGGAAGTCCGACCTGCCTGTGGCTACAACCGCCGCGCCAGCTCCTATAGCGTCCCAGGGCCATATCTCCGGTACGGGATTGGCACATGCGAATACTATGGGATCTTTCGCCATCGCCCGGACCCACTCGGGGTGGATCACATCCGGGCCCGGCTTTGAAAGGGCGATCACGACATCCGCGCCTCTCATCGCATCGGGGATCTGACCTCTGATGTTCTTTTCGTTGGTCTTCTGGGCGAGTTCCCACTTTTCCCTGTGCGCCCCTGCTAGCTCAGTGCGCCCCTTGTGCAGCGTGCCCCTGGTATCGCACATGACGATCTTCCCGGGATCTGCGCCGGCGGCGATTATCATCCAGGCCGTACGGATGTTTGCCGCACCCGCGCCGATCATGGCGATAGTCACCTTGCCGAGATCTTTGCCGACCAGTTTCAGCGCGTTCACCAGCCCTGCAACAGTCACCGCTGCGGTGCCTTGCTGGTCATCGTGCCAGACCGGGATCTCCGCCTCTTCGCGCAGCCGCTCGAGGATGTAAAAGCACTTGGGCTGTTCCAGGTCCTCGAGGTTGATCCCCCCGAACGACGGTTGTATCCACTTGACCGCGGCGATTATCTCATCGGGGTCCTTGGTAGCCAGACAAATCGGGAAAGCGTCTACTCCGCCGAGGTACTTAAAGAGCAGAGCCTTGCCCTCCATCACGGGTAATCCGGCCTCCGGCCCGATGTCACCGAGGCCGAGCACCCTGGTACCATCGGACACCACGGCCACGGTGTTCCATTTGTTGGTATACTTGTACACAAGATCCCGGTTCTGCGCGATATCCTTGCACGGCGCTGCAACGCCGGGCGAATACCAGATGGCGAAGTCCTGGAAATTCCGTATTGCGCACTTGGGCATAGTCTCGATCTTCCCCCGGTAGTAGGGGTGAAGCCAGAGCGCATCCTCGGCTGGTTTTCTTGCTTTGGCAAGAAGCTCTTCTCTTGAACTCATCGTGAGTACCCCCCTTGTGGTTGGTCCAGTTAGCTCCCGCAAGCTCCGCCGCCTTTGCACGGGGCACCTCAGGTAGCGGCTCGGGCATCCAAACTGCTTATCCTCTGCGGTTGGACCAGCCTGATTCGGGCCACCCTGTCGGGCGCGGAAAACCAGGGCAAAATAAAGCCTGACCCCCACGTTGCCCGAGAGTTCCTCGGGGCGTCCCCGGCCAGGCAATGCCCGCTTGGTGGCCCGGGGTTATCCCCCGTGCACCGCAGACAAGGTGGCAACCGGCACTTTCGCATCCACCGTGCTTGCGGATGCGTCCCTGCCGGCAGCTTGGTTTCAATATCATTCGCTCCCGCTTTCTTCGTGGATATCGTCAACCGTAGATACCGTCGTCAACTCTGTGTGGTTGTCTTTCGCCTGCCTTCCACGCCCCGGATTTGGTGCAAGAGCGTCCTCGAGATGTTCCGCGTCCGCCGCGAAGCTATTGCTCGTCGGCCGGGCCAGCACAGGTTGCTCTGTACTTTTCGCGGACCGCCTTGAGAGCGGTTATTAGAGCTTTCTGGGCGCCGCCGTGGTAACGCGCCTTCAGATCGTTTACGATCACGTTCATGTCCTCATCTATTCTCCGGCCGATGACCAGTTGCCGGAAGACTTTCTTTGCAGTCGAGGTTGTAAGAGTGCAGTCGGCATCCACGATCTCTCCGTTCACCGGATCGATCTCGAGGCCCACCCCCACGATCTTGTACAGTTCCTCGGCTGTGATTCCCGTCGGCAGCTTCGCGTAGCCGCCGAAGAACATAGTTCGCCGCGTTACTGCGATTTCCTTCGACATACTTCCTGCAATTCCTTCCTAGCTTCGCTCAAGTTCCTGCGCATCACGCCGGGACGCCATGAACTGCCCTCTTGCGCCGCACTCTCGCCACCTGAAACAGGTAAACCCCGGCTATCAGGACAAGGCCAAAGATGTCGGTGGAGATATGGGGATGTATGAGCAGCAATCCTCCGATGAACAGGAGCGGGCGCTCGATTGCCTTCGTTCCCGTGACCAGCCATCCTTCCACGGCTGCACCCACACCGATCATGCCGGCGACAGCGCCCAGGATAACTCTTGCAGTTTCCAGCCAGGGCATCCCGCTGATCAATAGAAGGGAAGGCGCATACACAAAGAAGTAAGGAATCAGAAACGCTGCAATCGCAAGCTTGGTGGATTCAACCCCTGTCTTGATAGGATTGGATTTTGCTATACCTGCCCCAGCGAAGGCTGCAAGGGCGACAGGCGGCGTCAGGTCAGCTACTATGCCGAAGTAGAAAGCGAACATATGGGCGGCGATGGCAGGAACTCCGAGCTTCAGCAGCGCTGGCGCAGCTATAGTGGATGTGATTACGTAATTAGCCGTCGTCGGAGCGCCCATGCCGAGAATAAGGGAAGTGATCATGGTAAAAAAGAGGGTTGGGAGCAGTTGCCCGCGTGCAAGGACGATGAGCCCGTTCGCAAGTTTGAGCCCCAACCCGGTCAGAGTTACGGTCCCGACGATCATACCCGCTGCAGCGCACGCGATCACGACCCCGAGGGCGTTGCGGGCGCCCTGTTCCAGCGCTGAAAGCATGTCTTGCGGCTTCATCCTGGTTGCCCTCGACAGGAAACTTGCAAGCACTGCGACGATCAGCCCCCAGAGAGCCGCCTTCATCGGGGTGCTGCCCTCAACAAGCAAGTATATGATAGCCACGAGGGGGAGAAAAAGCTGGCCCCGCTCGCGCATGATCCTCCAGAACCTCGGCATTTTCTCACGGTCCATCCCACGCAGCCCCGTTTTCTTGGCTTCGAGGTGCACGACGATGAACACGCCGGTGAAATAGAGGATAGCGGGGATGATAGCCGATTTGGCGATCTGGAGGTAAGGTACACCCACGAACTCCGCCATCAAGAACGCCGCGGCACCCATTATCGGCGGCATGATCTGCCCACCGGTGGACGCAGACGCCTCAACGGCTGCCGCGAACTCGGGCCTGTAGCCGAGCCTCTTCATCATGGGAATAGTGAAGCTCCCCGACCCCACGGTGTTAGCAACGGAGCTGCCGGAGACGGTGCCTTCAAACGCGCTGGTGATGACCGCAACCTTCGCCGGGCCTCCCGCTGCATGACCTGCTATAGAGTTGGCTATGTCGATGAAGAACTGCCCAATGCCGGTTTTCTCAAGAAATGCCCCGAACAGGATGAAAAGGAATATAAACGTAGATGACACCCCGAGGGGGATGCCGAACATGCCCTCGGTCGTGAAGAACATGTGCCCTATGAGCCGCTCGAGCGATGCGCCCCTGTGCTGGAAAAAGCCAGGTATGTACCGTCCGAAATACGCGTATGCCAAGAAACAACACACGACGACCAGGATGGGTATCCCCACTACACGCCTGGTCGCTTCAAGGACAAGTAAGATCCCGATAGTCCCGATGATGATGTCAGCCGTAGTGTACGCTCCCGCCCGCACGAGGAGCGCCTGGAAGTTCCAAACTAGATAACTCATGGCAAATGCCCCAACAACGGCCAGAACCACGTCATACCAGGCGAGCCTGCGTACCCCTTTGCGTGACGCCGGGTACAGAAGGTACGCAAGCAGTACCCCGAATCCGAGATGCACCGCCCTCTGTATCTGTGCCGGGAGCACCCCGAAGGCCGCGGTGTAGAGCTGAAAGAGCGAAAACGCGATGGCGATGACAGCGATGACTACAGAATAAGCTCCCGGGATCCTCCTGTAAGCAGATTCCCTGTCATACTTCATCAGGATCTCTTCGATTTCCTCTTTGCTCAAGGTCTCGTCTGCGCCTCTACTTAAGTCCGTGGCCTTGCCTTTCCCTACTTTCTCGTCCTCGTCCACTTGCATCTCCCCCTGAAAAAGCGTATCACAGCAGGCTCGCGGACCACCTTTATGCCAAGTCCGGTGCCCGGCCTCGCGAGGTCGGCCAACACTATCGTTTCCTCTCCGGTCGCAAGGGTGTGACCCGGAAACGGGCTCACGGCAAGAAAGAGGTTACCGATTCTCCGGTTCATCCCGGTAATCCGGGTCTTTCCACCCCCGACGACAAGCTTTGCGCCTTCGTCCGGCGTTGTCGGGAGCCCTGCCCCGAAAGACTCGTATATCGTTTCCACAAGATATATACTCAGGTCGCGCTCGGCCCTGAACACCTCGCGGACGGGCGTTTTCTCGACTGAGTGAACGAAATTGACCTCGAACTTCCCGCCCACCCTCATCGGCGTCAGATAGAGCAATCTGCCCGACTTCCACTCCCGCACCTCGAGAGCAGGAAACATCGGAATGAACGCCGCGGCTACCAGGGTCAGTGCCAAGATGCTCGCGATACCGCTGACACTACGCACGCTCCCGGCAGCACGTGGTCTTTTGTGATTCCTCTTCTCGTCTTCGGGATGTCCTCTCTCCTCATAATGAAGCATCCTTACCCACCAGGTCCATCTACTCGTTACCGAGTTCATCTGCTCGATACCGAGGGTTAACGCAGACATCGCCGAGCACACCGCGGCACGAAGTCGGAGCACGAATCACCGTCCAAGCTGGCCGGCAGCGATTCGAGCCGTCCTGAGACGGCTACCGGCCTGCACTGACAAAAGCCGGGCGCGCTCGTCATCCTCAAGAGAGCACGCCCGGCCGACGCGCTGCCTTTACGTAACCACCCGTCTGGCACATGCTGCGCTGTAGACAACCACACAAGCCAGAGCACAGTAGTCGCCCGCTTCATCAGGGGCATCTGCTCGGCCTGAGCGCTCAAACCCTCCGCCGCTCCACGGGGGTTCCATCCGGGCCCAAGGTAGCTGCGTCCTCTAGACGGGCAGGCACGGTCCCTTGCCCCTATATGAGATAGCAGGCGTAGACCACCGAGGCGTATCCTGCTATCTTACTTCACGACACCCTTTTCCTTAAAGTACTTTTCCGCGCCGGGATGCAGCGGGGTGCTCACTCCGGTCAGGGCCGTGCCAAGGCTTATCTCCTTCCCCTTGGCGTGTGCCTTGGCAAGTTCGGGAAGGTTCTCAAACAGTGCTTTGGTCATCTCGTAAACGAGACGCGCATCAAGATCAACCCTCGCGATGAGCATTGCCTGCACTGCAACTGTCTTCACGGCCTCCGCTTGGTTGATGTAGGTACCAGCGGGAATGACCGCCTGGCCATAGAACCCATACCTGGCGCGCAGTTTGTTGTAAATGTCATCCGCCACAGGCAGGATCTTTATCTTGTGCTTAGTGGCCACATCCTGTATTCCTGCATTCGGTATCCCTGCCGTAACGAAGAACGCATCGATGTGCCTGTCCTTGAACGCCTCCGCAGACTCGGCGAAGCTCAAGTATTGCACCTGAGCAAGGTCTTTATAAGTAAGCCCGTGCGCTTCCAGTATCTGCCTGGCGTTAGCTTCCGTGCCGCTCCCTGGAGCACCTACGGATACTCTCTTGCCTTTGAGGTCCGCCACTGAGTTTATCCCTGAATCTGCACCGACCACCATCTGGATGAGTTCGGGGTAGAGCGACGCGATCACCCCGAAGCTCTGGAGTTTCCCGTCCTTTTCGAAGAACTCGGTGCCGTTCCATGCGTAGTCCGCTGTGTCAGTTTGCACGAGCGCCAGATCTACTTCCTTCTTGTGGATCATCCGCAGGTTGGCGATGGATGCCCCGGTACTCTGCACGGTGATGTTGACGTCCTTGACCTTTCCGTTGATGAGCTGAGCCATTGCCCCGCCTAGCGGGTAATAGGTGCCGGCCGTCCCTCCCGTGGCCATGACGAGTTGGGCCACGGCAGCATACGATGAAGACGCGGTCGCAAGGATAAGACACAACGTGAGAACAGCCAGGACAACTCTTCTCATTTTTCTTTACCTCCCCGTGAATGTAAATTCCGCAAAAACGCCCTGGTTTATATTCGACGTACCCCGAGGGACTCCTCCCGGAGATCATGTGAAGTTGCGAGGTCTATCAAGACATAAGTCTGAGGCCGTAAGGCTCTGGCCCCTCCGTGACCTCCAAACCCTCACCTGCTCCCCGTGGCTGCCGGCCCTGCCACCAATTCTCGCGAAACGTCGCGCTCGTGAACGGCCTTCCTGGGGACCACCCCAGCGTTCGTGGTCTTCTGGAAATCGGGCAGGGGATTCCAATATGCGGTGCGGCCCAAACTCCAAGAACGCGGCAGGAAAAGGGCGTGTAAAATCGAATGCCCAAATTGAATGCGTGCAGATTGATCCGCAATCAAATGCTCGGGCAAGGTAGAGCTGTATTGCGCCCGTCCTGTCGCCCGAGATGAGCAAATTGCAGCGCCCAAAACGGTCAATGCTTATGCCACAGGACGGCAGGGCCGAATGGAGCACATCCTGAGGGAGGTGGTTCGCTCTGAGGGACCTTCTCGTCGGCATCCGTGGTTTAAGTTTCGGAAACCTCGTCATGTTTGCCATCGGGGGGTTTCTGATATACCTGGCCATACGGCGAGACTACGAACCGATGCTGTTGCTTCCCATAGGCTTCGGAGCCATACTCGCAAACATCCCGTTTACATCCGTATTGGGCGAGCATGGCGTGCTCGACCTGCTCTATAAGGTGGGAATCAGGACCGAGCTTTTCCCCATTCTCATCTTCGTTGCCGTCGGGGCTATGATCGATTTCACACCCCTCCTGCAGAGGCCGGAGACCTTATTCTTTGGAGCGGCAGCGCAGTTCGGGGTGTTCGCTACCATGGTGCTTGCCTCATACTTCGGTTTCAGCTTGAAGGAGGCAGCATCCATAGGTATCATCGGGGCAGCCGATGGCCCGACCTCCATCTACGTTGCAACCAAGTTCGCGGGCCACCTCCTCGCTCCCATATCCGTCGCAGCATACTCGTACATGGCGCTCGTCCCGATAATCCAACCTCCTGTCGTCAAAGCTCTCACGACGCCTGCCGAGCGCAGGATGCGCATGGACACGAGGGAAGTCCACGTGCCGCAGGTCGTGCGGATCCTGTTCCCGATCGGAGTGACTCTCGTGGCGGGCATCATCGCTCCGATCAGCGTCGCACTCGTGGGCATGCTGATGTTCGGCAACCTCATAAGGGAGAGCGGCGTTCTGGAGAGACTATCGAAGGCCGCGCAGAACGAGCTTGCGAACCTGGTCACCCTTTTCCTCGGCATCGCCATCGGTTCCTCAATGCAGGCCGAATCATTTCTCAACTACAAGACCTTGCTCATAATGGGCATGGGCCTGCTCGCGTTCATATTCGACACCGGCGGAGGAGTGCTTTTCGCAAAGGCTCTGAACCTCGTATTGCGCCGCAAGATCAACCCGATGATAGGAGCTTGCGGAATCTCCGCTTTCCCGATGTCAGCGAGGGTCATCGCCAAGATGGCCCTAAAGGAAGACCCGACGAACTACATCGTCATGCACGCCGTCGGGGCGAACGTAGCAGGCCAGATTGCGTCTATCGTGGCGGGCGGAGTAATACTGGCGCTTGTGGTCTGAGACACGAGGGTTGGAAAGGAGGTCGGCTCGCCAGCCCCGCTACGAACTGCCGGGGCATGACGCGCGGAGCCTATGAACGCAATAACCCGAAGTTGGGAGATACTCGGCCTCGGCATGGCGACGATATTCGCCGTGATCATCATTTTCTACGCCATGGTCAAAGCGATGCTCAAGATATGCCGCGGCGACTAGACCGGTTCTCGGGGGTCTCAGAGCCCTTTCGAGACCAGCTTCCTCAGAAGGTTTTCCACCCTCTCTTTTGCAGCTCGAGTCGCCTCCTCGTCAGGCTCAACGCGGATCCTGAGGATCATCCCCTCGCGCACATCCTGAGGTAATGCTCGTACCGGCCACAAGATGGGAGCATCCTCGGCTCCGCGGACGAGCAGCACCGCCCTGCCTTCCTCAATTCTGTCGACAGTCACCAGGATCTCCACACGCATGGCCTCCCCGCCCAAGTATGCACAGTAAGTTTTCTTCTTTGCCAGTCCCGGGTTTCCTGCATAGGGAAGCGCTTCCCGGGAGCCTCTCGTGCTATGCAAAGTGCCGCAAATCCATCTACACTACGAGGGCAGCAATGCCAAACACTACTTACCCAGCAGTAAGAAGATGAAAAAAGGAATTGTGGTAGAGGCGGAGAATTAAGTGTGTGAAATCGAGGCTCGTCATCTCTGCCATAATGTGGATGTGACGGTCTAAACCCATGCTTCGCTGCGGAAACCTGGCGTGATATGGTTTTGTGAATAGATTGTCCCAGGTTTGCCAGGTCGGTTGGCCCGCCGGCAGGTGCGGTTCCAAAGTGGTGTGCCCGGCGCGTACTGCCCGTTCTCATTGTTGGCGCCGGCCGGCGTGCCGGGATGTAACTCGGGTAGGGCAGAGGATTACACGTCTTCTTGCTATAGGGGGGTGGTAAGAAAAACCGGATAGACGAGCGCGATGGGCTTTTCCTGGTTAGCGTCAGGCAACGGAGAAGCAAGAAAACGTACGATACGGTAGAAGTGAGGAGGTACTGAGCAGTGAGAAGGTTCATTTTGAGTTGTGTTCTGGTTGTCGTTCTTGTCGCTACGGGGGCGGTTGCTTATTCTGCGGAGCCCATAGTCATCGGGTTTAACCTCGAGATGACCGGCCAGGTAGCTGCGTATGGTCAGGCAGCATGGGAAGGCGTTAACCTCATAAAGGAAATCGTCAAACCCGAGGTGCTTGGAAGGCCGGTCGAGTTCAGGCTGCTCGACAACAAGTCAGACAGAGTTGAGGCGGCCAATGCAGCTTCCCGTCTCATTGAAAAGGACAAAGTCGTCGCCATTATCGGGCCCACGATCAGCGGCAACATGCTCTCCGCTGGCGAAGTCTGCGAGAAGAATCAGGTTCCGATTATTGGACCTACTACAACCAACCCGCTGACTACCCAGGGTAAGAAGTACGTATTCCGTGCATGCTTTATCGACCCATTCCAGGCGACCATTGCAGCAACATATTGCTATCGAGATCTGAAGGCAAAGACTGCCGCAATTCTCTCCGACATATCCAATGACTACTGCGTTGCTCTTGGCGGCTTCTTCCAGAAGGAATTCGAAAGGCTCGGCGGCAAGGTGGTATCGCTCACTTACTGTAAGGCCGGAGACCAGGACTTCAGCGCCCAGCTTACTGAGATCAAGACGAAGAACCCCGACGTCATCTACATACCCAACTACTATACCGAGGCTGCGCTGGCTGTTCGGCAGGCAAGGGACCTCGGCCTGAAGCAACCGGTCTTCGGGGCCGACGGTATCGCTACAGAGGAATTCCTGACCATCGGCGGGAAGGCCGTCGAGGGCGTCCAGCACACCACCTTCTGGCACGAGAAGGCGACAGTGACAGAGGTCGGCAAGAAGTATGTCGAGCTGTACAAGAAGAAGTTCGGACAGGACAAGGAAGTCAACGTCTTCGGCGCGCTCGGTGCTGACTGCTATCTTATAGTTCTGGACGCCATCAAGAGGGCCGGGTCAACGGATCCCAAGAAAGTCGCCCAGGCTATCGAAGATACGAAAGACCTCGCGGTGGTCACGGGGCCGGTCACCATCGAAAAAGGCGATGCAATCAAGCCCGTGGTGTTCCGCATAGTCAGGAACGGCAAGTGGGACTACCAATCAATCGTATATCCGTAAGTATGCGAGGGAGATGCGGAGTCCGTGAGACCCTGATCCCACCTGACGAAAACTCCAGGTAGCTAGGCGGGCAGAAAGAGGGGGCAAGGAGGGCTATAAGAGACCAGGGTCCTTCCTTGCTCCCTTGGGTGTTGTATGAACGTTACGCGTAGCGTGTACTGGCATGGTCTCAGAGCGAGCGACGTCGTGATGCCGTCATTGTCGTGATGTCGTCATTTAAGGAGTAGATGTGAATGAGCCTCGAGACCTTCCTCCAGCAACTTACGAACGGCGTTTCCCTTGGCAGCCTGTATGCCCTGATAGCCATTGGCTACACGATGGTCTATGGCATTTTGCGGCTGATCAACTTCGCCCACAGCGATATTTTCATGGTCGGTGCGTATTTCGCATTCTTCATGGTGGCTGTCTTCCATTTGCCGTGGGCGTTGTCGGCCGTGCTTGCGGTCGCGCTCACAGCCCTAGTCGGCATGGCCATGGACAGGGTGGCGTATCGCCCGGTAAGAAATGCGCCCAGAATCTCGGCGCTCATAACCGCCGTCGGCGTGTCGTTTTTCCTGGAAAACCTGGGACTTGTGACCGTGGGGGCCCGGCCGAAAGCTTTTGAGAGACCAGAACTCATGGCCAGAGTGATCACCATTGGGCCTGCAGCTATCTCGGGGGTCTCAATCTGGGTGCCCGCTCTCAGCGTGGGTCTCCTCCTTTTGTTGCTGTATATCGTGTACCGGACGAAGATCGGCATGGCGATGAGGGCCGTGTCAACAGACATCGAGACGACACGCCTCATGGGAGTGGATGTGGACACGGTCATATCCTATACGTTTGCCATAGGTTCTGCGCTTGCAGCGGCAGGGGGCATAATGTGGGCGTGCAAGTACCCTCAGATCAACCCGCTCATGGGGATTTACCCTGGGTGGAAGGCGTTCACCGCGGCGGTTGTGGGCGGCATAGGCAACATCACCGGCGCCATGATCGGCGGCTTTCTCATCGGACTCATCGAGATCATGGCCGTGGCCGTCTTTCCGGCCCTCTCGGGCTACCGGGATGGAATCATTTTCGCAATGCTTCTCGTCTTTTTGCTTTTGAGGCCTACTGGGCTCCTCGGTGAAACCCTGAAGGAGAAGGTGTGACATGAAGGAAAGACGCTTACGCATTGTCTTGCACATCGTCTTAACGGCTGGGTTCATAGGCGTGCTCTTCCTCGCCCTGTGGTGGGCCAACACACACCTGGGCCAGTTCCCTCTCAGGGTAATGCGCACCGGAGCTGTGTACATAGTGGCCGCCGTGGCGTATAACCTGGTCAACGGCATCACAGGCCAGTTCTCCCTGGGCCCGAACGGGTTCATGGCGCTCGGTGGGTACACCGTGGCGCTCTTGATGCTACCGCTCCCCCAAAAGCAGTTCGTGTGGTTCCTGCAGCCGCTGATGTGGCCTTTTAATTCGTTCTCGTTCCCCTGGTACCTCTTCGGAGTGGCTCTTGTACTTGGCGGTCTGGTGGGAGCGCTGGGCGCCGTCCTCGTGGGCATTCCCTCTTTCCGGCTGCGCGGGGACTATCTTGCAATTGCAACCTTCGGCTTCGGCGAGATAATCTTCGTGCTGGCCAACAACCTCATCCCCCTCACCAACGGGCCCCTCGGGATGAAGGGCATACCGGAGTATGCAAGCGTGTACTGGTGTTTTGGATGGGCCGTCGTCGCGACGCTGGTGGTGAGCAATCTTGCCAAGTCCAGCTACGGCCGGGCGATGAAAGCGATACGGGACGACGAGATAGCCGCGGAATCAATGGGGGTCAACGTGTTTCGCACCAAAATGCTGGCGTTTGCAACCAGCGGCTTCTTCGGAGCCGTAGCAGGTGGCTTGCTGGTAACGCTGATTACAACGATCTCGCCAACTTTGTTCACGTTCAACATGACGTTCAACCTCCTCATCATCATCGTGCTGGGTGGTCTCGGGAGTATTACCGGCTCTGTCATCACAGCATTCGGCTTTGCGGTCCTCTCCGAACTCCTGCGCGCTGTAGAGGCTCCCATCAATATCGGACCCATCCACCTGCCCGGTGTTGCCGGGATGCGCATGGTTGTATTCTCGGTACTACTCATACTCCTCATGATCTTCTACAGGCGGGGCTTGTTCGGACAGTTTGAGTTATCGTGGGATTGGGTCTTGTCCAGGCCCGGGGTGATCAGGAGCTGGGTCCAGGCCAAGCCCGGGGCCACCAGGGGGGTGCGAAAGTGGAAACGCGAGACAAAGTCGTCCTGACGCTCGACCACATAACCATCAAATTCGGAGGGCTTGTAGCAGTCAACGATTTCTGTCTGGAGGTAACGAAGGGAGAGCTTGTGGGCCTTATAGGCCCTAACGGTGCAGGCAAGACCACCGTCTTCAACATAGTCACGGGCCAGTACGAGCCTACCAGCGGCCGCGTGACGTTTGAGGGGAAAGACATCACCGGATGGCGCCCGGACCTTATCGCAGAGGCAGGCATTGCCAGGACGTTTCAGAACGTACGCCTGTTCACTGGCATGACCGTGCTCGACAATGTTCTTGTCTCTCAGCACCTCCGGCTCAAGTCTTCCTTTCTCTCCGCCGCTTTCAACCTGCCCTCGTACGTGGTGGAGGAAAGCGCGTCAAGGGCGAAGGCAATGGAACTGCTCGAGCGCGTGGGTCTTGCCGACCTTGCCAAAGAGCAGGCAGGCAGCCTCCCTTACGGCCAGCAGCGGCGGCTGGAGATCGCAAGGGCCCTTGCGACAAACCCGAGGCTTCTGCTTCTCGACGAGCCCGCCGCGGGGATGAATCCTGAGGAAACAACGAGGCTCATGAACTTCATCCGCCGTATCCGCGACGAGTTCGACCTCACTATCTTCCTTATCGAGCACGACATGCGACTTGTGATGGGCATTTGCGAGCGCATACGCGTGATCGATTACGGAGTGTCCATCGCCGAGGGCACGCCACAGGAGATCCAGTCGAACCCCAAAGTCATCGCAGCTTACCTGGGAGAGGGGGAAGACTAAACATGCTGAAGATTAGAGATCTCCACGTATACTACGGGGGCATTCACGCGCTCAAAGGGATCTCCCTGGACGTGCCTGAAGGGAAAATCGTGACGCTCATCGGAGCGAACGGCGCGGGGAAAAGCACCACTCTCCGGGCTATCACCGGCCTCGTCAAGGCGAGACGCGGCTCTATCGAGTTGAAAGGCCAGGACGTCACAACCCGACCAGCGCACAATATCGTACGTTCGGGTGTTGCGATGGTCCCGGAGGACAGGAAGATCTTTAGAAACCTGACCGTCCTGGAAAACCTGATGATGGGTGCATATCCGCGCCAGGACGCCGCAGGCATACAGCAAGACCTCGACTGGGTCACAAGCCTCTTCCCCAGGCTCAAGGAGAGGTTTTCGCAAAAGGGCGGCACTCTCTCTGGAGGCGAGCAGCAGATGTTGGCGGTAGGACGTGCGCTTATGTCCCGACCGAAGCTCCTCTGTCTCGATGAGCCGTCTCTCGGGTTGGCGCCCGTGCTGGCGCGAGAGGTGTTCAGGGCCCTCGAGAAGATACACAACGAGGGGTGCACGCTGCTGTTAATCGAGCAGAATGCCAGGGCAGCCTTGAAGCTTGCCGACTACGGGTATGTCATGGAAACCGGGACCATCACAATGCAGGGAGAAGCCCGCGAGCTTCTAGAGAACGAGGCTGTTCGCAAGGCCTACCTCGGAGACTAGGCCTGTTGGCCTTCGCCAGTTGTAATCTATCTTAGAGCGCTTCAAAGTGCTCTTGTAAGGAGACAACCCGTCATGAGGAAAGACTGGATCCGCACTCTGGGTGGGGTGGTGCTATTACTTGTGGTTCTCTCGGTCGCAGGCTGCATCAATCCCATAGTGGACTCCTGGTCAGGTGAGACGGTGAACGACGTCCTTATCACCTACCAGGGCGTTACCTACGACATCCCGACGCTCGAAACGATGAACATACCTCCCGGTCAATACCAGGTAATCGTCAGCTCCCCAAACCACCATCCGGTAGTAACCAAGATCACGGTGGGAGGATCGGGCAACGTTCCCCCGATCCGGCTCGTGCCTTACAGACACATCTACAGCCCGCTCGTTGCCGACGCCATGCTTTGCCGCGCCATCGACATGCAGGGAACCCCTATTGGGCCGGGGTGGAATTACACTCCCCTTGACGTGCAAGTCCTGGCATGGGTCAGGTGGAATATCAACGACACCAATTTCCACTACCAGACGACCAGATGGTACCGGCCTGACGGTGTGCTTTACAGGGAGGAAACCCTCCCGCCGTTTGCGCGGACACCCGGGAGCGTGTCGCTCATCTCCGCGCCCGGTCTACCGCTTCAACAGGCGCCCGGGTGGAATGTGCCAGCGCCTGTTGCGATCCCGGGGATCTGGGCGGTCGAAGTGATCCTAGACGGGTCCCGTGTCGTGAAGATGTCGTTTGCTATCTAGCCAGGGAAACACAGGCGCCAGGATACCCTCTTTGATGAAAGGCATCCTGGCGCAACCCCTGCAGGCCGCCTCCCGCGCTTATCCGTGCCCGAGGCCGGAGCGTTTTAGCAGCGCGATGACCTCGAAGATGAACCGCATCTCTTTCTCGTCAAGTGTGCATACGGCACTGAGCAACATCTGAACGCTTGGATCCTGCAAGAGGTTACGGAGTTCTTCACTCATGGTTGGGAGCAGATCATCCAGGCCTTCGCTATCGAGCACAAGATAGCACGGTGAGACTCCAAGGGCTGAAGCGATCTTGTTAACAGTCTTCAGCGAAGGGGATACACGCCCGAGTTCGATTTGGCCGATGAGCGCGGCAGAAACCCCGGCTCGCGCCCCCAGCTCGGCCTGGGTCATGTCCAGCTTTTCACGAAGCCTTCTCAGTTTTTCCCCAAGGAATCCGTGCCGCTCAGCCGGAGATAGGAAGCTGCTGAGGGGCACGTGCAGCACACGAGACAGCCTCTTGAGAACCGAAACAGCGGGATGGAGATTGCCGCGCTCTATCTCACTCAGGTATGTGGGTGATATACCGGCCCCCGCCGCAAC